>NZ_JBSXNH010000053.1:0-116656 GCF_056857535.1 Vreelandella sp. L-25 | reverse complement strand
GCGCTCAGAGCACACAGGCGAGCGAATTCAGCGGAACGAAGCTCAGCCCGATAATGGGGGACAGGAACCGCCGTGGTACGGATCCGTTTGCCCGGTGGTGTGAGAGGACGGGGGAGGCGACTCCCCCTCCTACTCGATCTTAAAAACTAGAAAATTCATCTCGCTGACGTGAGGTTGGGGTGCTGCTCCCCGTCACGTTCATGGATTTTGGACGCGAGCCGATTTTTTTATTGTACGCCGCCTAATGCACGGCATGCTAAACAGAGTTAATTTTCTGTAAAAGCCTTGTCAACGTAGAGCCCCAGCGGTTAATCCCTTACAATGCAGGGTGCTTTTTAATGGCGCAGGTTAATTACATTTCATCCGCACAGCATAGGGCAAGGGAATGCGCCCGTTACAATCCCTGGGCGGTAGCGTGCCTTTTTATTGGAAATCACCATGTCAAACTCCCTCATTTTCATAGCGCGGCCAGCTCGCATGCTGTTGGCCGCCTTGAGCGTTGCCGTCGTTAGCGGCTGCGCTACCTACCCGAGCGGCAACCAGCAGCAGGTCCAGTACGTGCTTGGTAACGACACCGCCAAGCCGCTGCAAGATGAAAACCTCAACGGCTTTCTCGCACAAGCGCCTGCCGGTGCCGTGCTCAACCTAGTACAAAGCCCCTGGGGCGATAACGTCGAGATCGTGGCCGATGCGCCCTATTTGGCCGCCAGTGGTCGCGAGTGCCGCAAACTGCGGGTCATCGAGCAGGGTAGCGGTGCTGCCCGTACCGCGCTTACCTGCGCGACCCCCAACGGTTGGGTAAATCAGCGCATGCTGCTGCCAGAAAGCCAGCAAGGGGCGATGTCGCTCACCTCGCCAATGACGCACTCCCCAGGAACCACACAAGGGCGCTATTAATGAGCTTGCAACGCGTAATGAAACGGCTTTCCCTCACGCGCCCGGTAGCGGTGTTATCACTGGCTTTGCTGGGCAGTGCCGCCAGCAGCGTTAGCTGGGCGCAGAGTATAAGCCTACCCAATACCATTCTTCCGGAAGACCAGGCCAGCCAGCAGCGGGTAGAGCCTCCGGTGAACGACACTCCCCGCGCCGACTGGCGTAGCGGTACCTACGGCCCGGTAGCGAACCAGCCCCAGCAAAACCCCGATGCGCTTCCCCCCTTTGGAGCGAACCTCTTTACCGGTGGCTTTCGTGGGGCGATGGGAGACGGCCTAAATGCCGATTACCAAGTCAAGCCCGGCGACCAAATCACCGTGCGTGCCTGGGGCGCGTTCGAGTTTGACCGCGTGCTGCCGGTGGATGCCCAAGGCAACATCTTTATTCCCGGCTCTGGCCCGCTGAATGTAGAAGGCCAAAACAGCCAGCAGGTGGATAGCCGCGTGCGCGGTGCGATTACCTCGGTGTACCCCGAAAACGTACAGGTATACACCAACGTACAGGGCGTGCAGCCCGTGGCCGTGTTCGTCACTGGTTACGTGGAAAACCCCGGCCGCTTTGCAGGAACTCCCAACGACTCCGTGCTCTACTTCCTGGACCAAGCAGGCGGTATTGATCAAGACCTGGGCAGCTATCGCCAAATCCGCGTGATTCGCAACGACCAAACCGTCGCCACGGTGGATCTCTACGACTTCCTGATCAATGGCAGCATCGCGCGCCCGCAGTTTCAGGATGGCGACACCATCGTAGTGGAAGAGCGCGGCCCGGCCATTGCCGTGGTGGGCGATGTGCACCGTGAACACCGCTACGAGCTTATCGGCAACCAGCTAAGCGGTGCCGAACTGGTAGAGCTTGCCCGCCTCAGAAGCGGCGTATCTCATGTACTGCTGCGCGGCGACCGCTCCGATGGCCCCATGGCCCAGTACTTCCCGCTGAACGAGTTCTATACTCAAACCATTCGCAGTGGCGATGAAGTGGCGTTCAGCGCCGATCAGCGCAGCGAAACTATCGTGGTAGAAGTAGAGGGCAGCTACTACGGCCCATCCCGCTTTGCGTTACCCCGCGATGCGCGCTTGAGTGAACTGCTGGATGCCATTCCCGTGCCGGAAAACATGACCGCCGTGGAAAGCATTTCGCTACAGCGTGAAAGCGTGAAACAGCAGCAACAGCAATCCATGGAAGAGAGCCTGCGCCGCCTGGAAACCACCTACCTCAGCGCCCAATCCAGCACCAACGAAGAAGCGCAAATTCGTGCCCAAGAAGCCGAACTGATTCAAAACTTCGTGCAGCGCGCCCGCGAGCTAGAGCCCAGCGGCCGCTTGGTAGTGGCCTACAACGACCGCATTGCGGATATCCGCCTGCAAGATGGCGATGTGATCACCATTCCGGAAATCAGCGACTCCATTCTGATCAGCGGTGAAGTACTGGTGCCGCAAGCGGCGGTATACCGCCCCGGCATGAGCGTGATCGACTACATCGAAAGCGCTGGCGGCTTTACCCAGCGTGCCGACGATGACCACATCCTGCTGGTTCGCCAAAACGGCGCGGTGGAAAACGCCCGCAACACTCCGCTGCGCCCAGGTGATGAAATCCTCGTCATGCCAGAAGCGCCCACCCACAACCTGCAGCTAGCCGCTACGCTCACGCAAATCCTCTACCAAGTGGCTGTAGCCACCCGCGTGGCAGTGGATTTGTGATGGGTGGTTGGTAAATAGTGAATGGTGAGTGGTGAGTGGTGAGTGGTGAGTGGTGAAGGTAGTATCTCGTAGCGCGGCGTAACGACTGAGCGAGAGCAACGAGCGAAAGAGGCACCCGCGGAGGGCGGCGCAAGCAGCCCTGTCCACGCCACAGACTTTTATAAACCCCTCATGTAAGTTCTTGACCTCAAAAGAAACAGCCTCATGAACAACACACACAGCGCCCCAAAAGGGGCGCGCACCCCTTGGCAAGTCACCCGCAGCGTGTGGTACGCCATGTTTATGCGGGAAGCTATTTCTCGCACCATGAGCGACCGCATGGGCTGGTTCTGGATGATTTTTGAGCCTTTTGCGCTTGTTGCCGTAATGGTCGGTATACGCAGTTTTATCAGCGGCGATAATTTGATTGCTAATGCCCCCTTCATTCCCTGGATGATTGTCGGAATGATGGGCTTTTTCCTAGTTCGCGAAGGCATGCTCCGGGGCATGGGGGCGATTGAAGGTAACAGCGCCCTGTTTGCATACCGTCAAGTGCATCCTGTTGACCCTGTCGTAGTACGCAATTTCTTGGAAGGAACACTGCGTACCTTTGTATTTTTAATTTTTATTGCGGGCGGCTTGCTGCTTGGTTTAGAGCTATTCCCCGATAATGCTGTTCGTGCAATATCAGCTTGGCTAGCGTTATGGGGGTTAGGTATAGGGTTGGGGCTAGTCGTTTCTGTAGCTTCGACGCTAGTGCCTGAAGTAGGCAAAATTATTCGTATAACCTCCCTTCCTTTGTTAATTGTCTCTGGCGTCATATTTCCTTTGAATCAGCTTCCTCATTGGATGCTGGAGTATCTAATGCTGAACCCCATTCCTCATGGGTTGGAAACATTACGGTTGGGTTTTTTTGAGAATTACAAAATTATTCATGGCACCAGTATGACGTATTTCTGGCTGGTGACACTTTCGCTAAATGCGCTGGGGCTACTTATGCATCTCCGCTTTGTTGACCGGTTAAAGGCTAAATAATTAATGTTTATATCGTTCACTCGTTTTGTTAAGAAGTCGCCGCATTGGGCGTTTGCATTAGTGGCAATTGCCCTTGTCAGCTTCTACTGGTTTGTATGGGCGCAAGAGCGTTATGTTTCCCGAGCTACCGTGGTGCTCGAAAGCCCGCAGGTGGCAACGCCTGAGTTTAGCCTTTCTTCACTTATGGGAAGTGGTGCGGGCAATACTGCCGACCTGCTGCTACTGCGTGAGCATTTACTGTCGGTCGATATGCTCCGCCTGCTAGACGAGCAGTTAGGCATTCGCCAACACTACAGCGAACACGGCGACTTCTTCGCTAAGCTGCGTGACCCCAACGTACCCATTGAAGATCTACATGAATACTACCTGCGCCGGGTAGAGGTAGAGTTGGATGAGTATGCAGGCGTATTGAATA
Source organism: Vreelandella sp. L-25 (assembly GCF_056857535.1). Classification (NCBI taxonomy): domain Bacteria; kingdom Pseudomonadati; phylum Pseudomonadota; class Gammaproteobacteria; order Oceanospirillales; family Halomonadaceae; genus Vreelandella; species Vreelandella sp. L-25. The sequence continues at coordinate 112,597 of NZ_JBSXNH010000053.1, read as the reverse complement.
TCTATGTTCAAGGTTACACGCCGGAATTCGCCCACGATATGGCATCGCTACTGCTAGAAGCGGGCGAAAACCACATGAACGAAATGGGCCACCGCCTTGCTGATGAGCAAGTACGTTTTCTAGAGCGGCAAATGGTGCGTTTAGAAGAGCGTTTCGAAGAAACCCGCGCTCAACTGCTCGCCTTCCAGAACGAATACGGCTTGGTATCACCTACCGCCACGGTAGAAAGCATCAACCAAGTCGTGGCAACGCTTGAAGGCGATCTTGCCCGCTTGCAAGCCCAGCGCAACGCCCTGGCCAGCTTCCAAAGCTCGCAATCGGCCGAGCTACGCCAAGTAGAGCGCAGCATTGCAGCCCTGCGTGACCAAATCGTAGAGCAGCGCGACCGCCTAGCCCAAGCCACCGGCAACTCGCTCAACCGCGTCTCTGCCGAGTACGAAACCCTAGAGCTGCAAGCCCAGTTCGCCCAGGAAACCTACTCCAGCGCCCTGGCCGCGCTAGAAAACACCCGCTTAGAAGCCGCCCGCCAGCTCAAGCAGGTCAGCGTGCTACAAAGCCCGCTGATGCCGGAATACCCAACAGAGCCCAACCGCCTCTACAACAGCAGCGTCTTCGCCATCATCACCATCTTCCTCGCGTTCATCCTCAGCATGCTCATCATGATCGTCAAAGACCACCGAGATTAGGATTGTTGGTGAGTGGTGAGTGGTGAGTTGTTAATGGTGAATAGTGAATAGTGAATAGTGAGTAGTAAGTGGTGAGTAGTAAGTAGTGAGTGGTGAAGGGTGAAGGGTGAAGGGGGCTATCACCCCGTAGCGTGGCGTAACGAAAGAGCGAGAGCAACGAGCGAAAGAGTCACCCGTAGCGGCGGCCCGGCGCGAAGGCGTCTGCAAGACGCCCAAACCAAAAGTGCAGAAAGTAAATATGCATAGTCACCGTTTCAAGGTAAATATTCATATAACACGTCATGCCCGTGAGCGCATGGCTACTCGAAATATTACAGAAAATGAGCTGCTAGAATTGGTAGAGCAGGGAACCGTAAAATACAAAGATGCTACGCGGTTTTGGATAGCGCGATATTTTGAAAATCGTCAAGACAACCTTTTGTCTATTGCAGCAGTCTTGGAAGATAAAATAGTGGTAAAGACAGTCATGCATCACTTTGAGTGGGAGGATAAGTAATGCGAACTACGTACGATGAAGCAGATGATATCCTGGTTCTGCACCTATCAGAAAAGCCTACCGTTAGGGAGGTTTCTCAAGATTGGCATACACATATTAGTTACGCAGAGGATGGCACGATCAATGAAATCGTCATTCTGGAGGCCTCGAAGCAAGGTGCATGGCCACTCTTAAAAAGCCAAGCCGCTTAACTAACCGCAACACGACTCCCGCTGCTCCTGCGGGTGCGCTCCGCTTACACCGCGCTACGGGAACACCGCCAACGTTATGAGGCGTGGCACCATCCTCGTATCGCGTCATAACGATCAATCGCGTCAACACCTCGAATGGCGGCACCAGCCGCCTCGATTGAGCCACGGCGATTAATCAAACCCCGTTGGCATAATCGGCACCCTTAGCGGGGTGCTTCGCGGGTGCGCTCCGCTTACGCCGCGCTACGGATGCATCGCCAACGATACTCATGGGCGAGCACCCGCGGCCCGGCGCGACGGTCGGCGCTAGCCGCCCCGACTGAGCTACAGCAAGGAAAAGCCATGGCGAACCGTACAAGCCACGATCAAAATTTCAAAAACCTGATTTTGGACTATCCTCGCGAAGCCCTCGCTTTCTTTGCATCAGAAGAGGCTGGAGATTTACTGCCTAGCGTCAAAGTCACTCCTATTCGCCAGGAGCAATTAAAAGAGCGCCTGGGTGACAGATTTCATGAGCTAGACGTACCGTTGCTGGTAGAGTGGCCAAATGGGCAACGCGAAGCGCTACTGTTCACGCTAGAAGAAGAAACGGATCCCGGCCGTTTCTCGATCCACAGGCTGGCGCACTACACACTGCACCTGAGTGAGCTATTCGATACAGAACGAGTGGTACCGGTGGTGATTTTTTTGAATTCTAATAAAAAAGTGGCAGAAAGCCTGCATATTCGAAGTGAACGCCATAGCTACCTACAGTTTCACTATTTACATACACATTTAAATAAATTGCCGGCCAATCAGTATTTTAGTAGCCAAAATATCGTGGCGCGCCTGAATTTACCGAATATGGCATGGGCAGAGAAAGATAAAATCGATGTATACGCCAATGCCATACAAGGTCTGTTTTCGCTGGAACCAAGCATTGAAAAGCAACTCAAATACATAGACTTTGTCGATATCTACAGCGATTTAAGCACAGATGAAAGACAAGCCTACCAAAGGCGCTATCCTCAGGAGGAAAGCAAAATGGCTGGTTTAGCAGAGCGTCTTCGTACGGAAGGTATTCAGCAAGGCATGCAGCAAGGCATGCAGCAAGGTATGCAACAGGGCATGCAACAGGGCCGTCAGCATGAAGCACAAAATATGCTGCGAAAGCTGCTCATGCTGAAGTTTGGCGAGTTACCGTCATGGGCCGATACCCAAATTGAGGCGGCTTCCATAGAGCAGCTGGAAAACTGGATGGAAGGCATATTGAGTGCCAACACATTGGAAGCCCTGATCGAACCTATTCAGTAACCGCTGATATTCACGCCATCACCAGCACCCCTCACGGGGTGCTTCGCGGGTGCGCTCCGCTTACACCGCGCTACGGGAACACCGCCAACGTTATGAGGCGTGGCACCAACCCCGTTTCGCGCCATAACGATCAACCGCGTCAACATCTCGAATGGCGGCACCACCCCCGTAGCGCGGCGTAACGAAAGAGCGAGAGCAACGAGCGAAAGAGGCACCCGCGAAGGCGGCGCCAGCCGCCCTGATCGAACCTATTCAGTAACCGCTGACATTCACGCCATCACCAGCACCCCTCACGGGGTGCTTCGCGGGTGTGCTCCGCTTACGCCGCGCTACGTAAACACCGCCAACGTTAAGAAGCTTGCAGAGATCTCGTATCGCGTCATAACGATCAATCGCGTCAACACCTCGAATGGCGGCACCAAACCCGTAGCGCGGCGTAACGAAAGAGCGAGAGCAACGAGCGAAAGAGGCACCCGCGAAGGGCGGCGCTAGCCGCCCCGATCACGCCACCGCACCTAGCCCGCTCAAGCAATCGCCCAATAAATTGGCCTCCCACAGCAAGCTCAGTAGCCCATCCAAGCAACTAGCTCTTGTGGGAGGGGGCTTCAGCCCGCGACGGCCGCGCCACAGCACTGAAAGAAAGCACGAAAAGGAATTCAATGCTCAACATCACCCACCACGGCGGAGCCAAAGGCGTCACCGGAAGCTGCCACCAGCTCACCCTCGATAGCGAACATTCACTGCTGATCGACTGCGGGCTATTCCAAGGCGAAGACGCAACAGAAGACGCCTTCGATCAGCTTCAAATCGAATTCGATATCAGCACTGTAAAAGCGCTGGTCATCACCCACGTACATATCGACCACGTAGGCCGCTTGCCTTACCTACTGGCTGCCGGGTTCAAAGGGCCAATCATTTGCTCCATTCCTTCGGCCAAACTTCTGCCCCTGGTGATTGAAGACGCTCTAAAAATCGGCTTCACCCGCAACGCCCAACTCATCGAGCGTTTCCAGCAGCAGCTAGAAAGCCAAATCGTCAGCGTGCCCTACGGCAAATGGCACACCGTGGTCGGAAAATCCGAAGAAGGCATCACCACACGAGTAAAGCTCAAGCGGGCAGGGCACATTCTCGGCTCCAGCTACGTGGAAGTAGCCCACCAGCACCCCAACGGCGAAAAGGAACGGGTCATCTTCAGCGGTGATTTAGGCGCGCCCTACGCACCGCTACTCCCCGCACCTAAATCCCCCTACGGCTGTGAACAGCTAGTACTCGAAAGCACCTACGGCGACCGCCAGCACCCCGACCGCCGCCAGCGCCGCGCCACGCTGAAGCAGGCCATCGAGCAAGCACTCACTAACGGCGGCACGATCATGGTGCCCGCCTTCAGCATAGGCCGCACCCAAGAGCTGCTCTACGAGCTGGAAGGCATCATTTACGAAGCCGAGCGCAACGCCAAACGCGGCTTACCCAAAAGCCTGTGGCAAGCGCTAGAAATCATCGTTGATTCACCGCTCGCCGCCCGCTTCACCCAGGTATACCGCGAGCTGAAACCCTACTGGGACGACGAAGCCCAACGCCGCCTGCGCAGTGGCCGTCACCCGCTCAACTTTGCCAATCTCTACACGGTGGATAGCCACGCCGAGCATGAACAAACCGTAGAGTACTTGGCTAAAACGGGTAGACCGGCAGTAGTGATTGCCGCCAGCGGCATGTGCGCAGGCGGGCGCATTATGAACTACCTCAAAGCCATGCTCGGCGACGAACGCCACCAAGTACTGTTTGTGGGCTACCAAGGCGCAGGCACACCAGGGCGGGATATTCAGCAATACGGCCCACAAGGCGGCTGGGTAAACATCGACGGCGAGCGGTACGACATCAAAGCAGGGGTTAGCAGCATCAGCGGCTACTCCGCCCACGCCGACCAAAAAGACCTACTCAACTTCGTCAAACGCATGCGCCGCTGGCCCCACACCATCCACCTGGTGCACGGCGAACAAACCGCCCGCAGCGCACTCAAACGTGAGTTGGAAGCGATGTACGCCCGAAAAGGAAGGGGTGTGACAGTGATGAATGGTGAATAGAACCACCCCCAGTTCACTGCATAACGATCAAGCGCGGCAACACCGCGAAAGGCGGCAACACCTCGAATGGCGGCAACACCTCGAAAGGCGGCAAACACCCCGTAGCGCGGCGTAACGAAAGAGCGAGGTCACGAGCGAAAGAGGCACCCGCAGCGGCGGCCCGGCGCGAAGGGCGGCGCCAGCCGCCCCGATCAAGCCACAGTGATCGAGCAAAGCTCATTGGCCTCATCGGCACCCCTCACGGGGTGCTTCGCGGGTGCGCTCCGCTTACGCCGCGCTACGAAACACCGCCAACCTCGAAAGCGTGCAACCCCGTTGCACAACGTAATGGTCAAGCGAGCCACCCCGTAGCGCGGCGTAACGAAAGAGCGAGAGCAACGAGCGAAAGAGGCACCCGCGAAGGGCGGCGCCAGCCGCCCCGATCAAGCCACAGTGATCAAGCAAATCTCACTGGCCTCACCGGCACCCCTCACGGGGTGCTTCGCGGGTGCGCTCCGCTTACACCGCGCTACGAACACCGCCAACCTCGAAAGCGTGCAACCCCGTTGCACAACGTAATAGTCAAGCGAGCCACCACCCCGTAGCGCGGCGTAACGAAAGAGCGAGAGCAACGAGCGAAAGAGGCACCCGCGAAGGGCGGCCCTAGCCGCCCCGATCAAGCCACAGTAACCGAGCAAACCTCACTGGCCTCACCAGCACCCCTAACGGGGTGCTTCGCGGGTGCGCTCCGCTTACGCCGCGCTACGAACATCGCCAACCTCGAAAGCGTGCAATTACCCGCGGCGGCGGCCCTTTACGCCACGGAATGTTGAAACGCCACCAAACCGCATCGAAACACCATCGGCAACCACTACCAAATGATCGAAATAAACAACCTCTACAAACGCTACCACAACCACCACGGCAGCGATTGGGTGCTCAAAGACATTAACCTCACGATCCCCACGGGGGTGAGCGTGGGGTTGATTGGTGCCAACGGCGCGGGTAAATCCACGCTGCTCAAACTGATCGCCGGGATGGACAAACCCGAACGCGGCGAAGTCATCCGCCGCAGCCGCGTTTCCTGGCCGGTGGGGCTGGCTGGCGGCATGCAAAACAACATGACCGGGCGGCAAAACGTCAAGTTCGTCGCCCGTACACAAGGTAGTGGTTCAAAAGAAGTAAAACGGGTCATCCAGTTTGTTGAAGAGTTCGCCGAAATTGGCAAAGCCTTTGATGAGCCTGTACGTACCTATTCATCAGGGATGCGCGCACGGCTTTCGTTTGGGCTTTCCCTCTCCTTCGATTTTGATGTTTATATCTCGGATGAAGCCACCGCCGTAGGCGACCGTGCTTTCAAAGCCAAAGCACAAGCCTTATTTAAAGAGCGAATTGGTAAAGCCTCGCTGATTATGGTTTCCCACTCGGAAGGCATCCTTAAAGACCTCTGCCAAGCAGGGCTGTATCTAAAAGAGGGCCGCGCCTACTGGCATGACGATATTAATGCAGCGATCAAGGCCTATCACGCAGACGTTGATAGTGGCAAAGAGGTCACTAAGCCCAAGGCAGCGCATAAGCCCAAGCGGTTTGACAGTTTGCCCAGCAACATTCCCGAAGCAGACAAACACCTACAGCAAGCAAAAAGCAAGTTGGCGGAGGCGCAAAGAGCATTAAAAATCGCTAACCAACAAAATTTACTGCCTATCTACCGTAAACATATTCGTGATGACATCCCCAAGCGGCAACAGCAAGTAGCTAACGCCCAACGTCACCTAGAAGCACTCAAGCAAGAGCAGGGCGGCTCCAACACCGCTGCTGAACAAACTGAATAGCAAACTCAAGGATGTAATACATGGCGAACAAAACTTTCCTAATTACCGGCGGCGCTGGCTTTATTGGTTCAGCGGTCGTGCGTGAGCTTATCCAAAACTCTACCCACCGTGTGGTGAATGTAGACAAGCTCACCTATGCAGGGAATTTAGAATCGCTTGTCAATGTTGAAACCAGTGAGCGTTATGCCTTTGTGCAGGCCGACATTTGCGATGCACCCGCCATGCAACAACTGTTTGAACAGCACCAACCCGATGTCGTTATGCACTTGGCTGCCGAGAGCCATGTAGACCGCTCCATTGATGGCCCCGCCGAGTTTATCCAAACCAACGTAGTTGGCACCACAGTACTGCTAGAGGCGGCACGTAGTTACTGGAATAGCCTGGAAGGTGAGCGTCGTGATGCATTTCGATTCCATCACATCAGTACAGATGAAGTGTATGGCGATTTGGAAGGCACCGACGACCTATTCACCGAGACGACACCCTACGCGCCAAGCTCGCCTTACTCCGCCAGCAAGGCCAGCTCTGATCACTTAGTGCGCGCCTGGCAGCGTACCTACGGCCTGCCCACGCTGGTAACCAACTGCTCAAATAATTACGGCCCGTACCATTTCCCAGAAAAACTGATCCCGTTGATGATTCTCAACGCCCTGGCCGGTAAACCACTCCCGGTATATGGCAATGGCCAGCAAATCCGCGATTGGCTCTATGTAGAAGACCACGCCCGCGCCTTAATCAAAGTAGCCACAGAAGGTGAAATCGGCGAAACCTACAACATTGGTGGGCATAACGAAAAAGCCAACCTTACCGTTGTTGAAACACTGTGCGACCTGCTTCAAGAGCTAGTGCCACAAGAGCGGTCGTACCGTGAGCTCATCACCTTCGTGACCGATCGCCCCGGCCACGACGTACGCTACGCCATTGATGCCAGCAAAATTGAACGCGAACTCGGCTGGGCGCCAGAAGAAACCTTCGAAACCGGCCTACGTAAAACCGTGCAGTGGTATCTCGCCAACGAAACCTGGTGGAAACGTGTGCAAGACGGCAGCTACCAAGGCCAACGCCTCGGTAGCCTGTAGAGACACCGCCCTGTTTTGCCACGGAATACACGGAAAACACGGATGAAAAAAAGATAGGTTTTGCATTTATTAAACCTTATCCGTGTTTTCAGTGAGCGTCCGTGGCCAACCAAAGTGTCTTAGCCACGGAAGACACGGAAGACACGGAAGACACGGAAAGCACGGAAAGCACGGATAAAAACAAGATTTAGATTTTGACCTTATCCGTGTTTTCAGTGAGCGTCCGTGGCCAATATTAAGAGGTGCACATGCTCACGGAAGAAGCACTAACATATCGAATCAGGGGGGCGGTTTTCGAAGTTAGCAAGCAGCTTGGGCCTGGTTTCTTGGAAAGCATCTATCAGAAAGCACTGTTTATTGAACTACAGTCCATAGGCCTGCATGTTGAGGCCGAAAAGCCTGTCAATATTTACTACAAGCAGTGTCTTGTTGGAGAGCATCGGCTCGATCTGTTGGTTGAAGGTAAAATTATTCTAGAGTTGAAAGCGCAAAAAAGCTTGCCTCCATCAGCTGAGCCTCAGCTCATTAACTATCTACGTGCCACTCACTTACCAGTAGGCCTGCTCATTAATTTCACCTTTCCTAAAGCACTGATCAAACGCATTGTCGTTTAATTTTTTATATCCGTGTTTTCCGTGAGCGTCCGTGGCAGAAAAGGATTCACCATGAACATCTTAATCACCGGCGGTAACGGCCAAGTCGGCTTTGAGCTCCAACGCCAATTTGCCATCTTCGGCAATATCCTGGCCCCTACACGCCAAGAGCTCGACTTAACCAACGCCCAAGCAGTAGACGCCTACTTGGGAGAACACCAGCCAGCACTGATCCTCAACGCCGCAGCCTACACGGCAGTAGATAAAGCCGAAAGCGAGCCAGCGCAAGCCAAACGCCTCAATGCCGAGCTGCCAGCACAGTTAGCCGAGTATGCCGCCAAGCACAATATCTCGCTGGTGCACTACTCAACCGACTACGTATACCCCGGCAACGGCGAAACCCCCTGGCAGGAAGATAGCCCCACGGCACCGCACAGTGTATACGGCCAGACCAAGCTGGAAGGTGACCAAGCGGTTACCCAAAGCGGCTGCCAGCACCTGATTTTCCGTACCAGTTGGGTATACGCTGCACGCGGCAACAACTTTATGAAAACCATGCTGCGTTTAAGCCGCGAGCGTGAAGCGCTCAGCATCGTCAACGACCAAATAGGCGCACCCACACCCGCACGCTTAATCGCCCAAGTAACCGCACTAGCGTTCACGCCTCACCCCTCACACTTAACGCTTCACTTAGCATCAGGCATCTACCACTTGGCACCGCGTGGGGAAACCAGCTGGCACGGGTTCGCATGCGAAATTTTTGAGCAGGCACGCAAAGCAGGAGAAACGCTTGCTATTAAGCCGCAAGGCGCAGCGGGCATTCCCACCGCTGAGTATCCAACGCCTGCACAACGGCCTCTAAACTCACGAATGAACCTGAGTAAACTTGAAGCTGCCCTTGGTGTCACACTACCGACTTGGCAAGCCCAGTTGGGCCTAACCCTTAAAGAATACCTCGAAAATACATAAGCCACGGAAGACACGGACACCACGGAAAAAACTAAAAGTGTGTTTTGCCTTTATCCGTGTTTTCAGTGAGTGTCCGTAGCAATTAACCTACACAGGAGGTAACCATGAGCCAAAATACCCAACGTAAAGGCATTATTCTTGCCGGAGGATCTGGCACCCGTTTACACCCCATCACGCGTGGCGTTTCAAAGCAACTACTGCCTATTTACGACAAGCCGATGATCTACTACCCGATCTCGGTGCTGATGCTGGCGGGGATTCGCGATATTTTGATTATCTCGACACCAGAAGATTTGCCGCAATATAAAAACCTACTGGGCAGCGGAGACGACTTTGGTATCAACCTTCAGTATGCCGAGCAGCCTAGCCCCGATGGTTTGGCCCAAGCGTTTATCATTGGTGAAGAGTTCATTGGCGAAAGCCCCGTGTGCTTGGTGTTAGGAGACAACATCTTCCACGGCCAGCACTTCTCTGAGCAGCTAAAGCGCGCGGATCAGCAGCCCAGCGGTGCCACCGTATTTGGTTACCTGGTAAAAGACCCCGAACGCTTTGGCGTGGTTGAATTCAATGAAGATGGTACGGCTATTTCCATTGAAGAGAAGCCTAAAAAGCCTAAATCAGCGCACGCGGTAACGGGCCTTTACTTCTACGACAACGACGTTGTGGAAATTGCCAAAAACGTAGAGCCTTCCGAGCGCGGCGAGCTGGAAATCACCAGCGTTAATAATGCGTACCTTGAACGTGGCGACCTGCGTGTAGAACGCCTAGGACGTGGCTTTGCTTGGTTGGATACCGGCACTCACGATAGCCTGCTAGAAGCCAGCCAATATGTACAAACTATTGAACACCGCCAAGGCCTTAAAATCGCCTGCCTAGAAGAAATTGCATGGCAGCACGGCTGGGTGAGCGACGGACACCTTGCAACGTTGGCAAAACCGCTCTCTAAAACCCAATACGGCCAGTATCTACAGCGCCTTTTGATAACCAAACGATAATATCTAGCCACAGACACTCACTGAAAACCTGTTTCGCCACGGACACTCACGGACGGCACGGACAAAACCTTAAATTCTTTATTGGTTTTTGACTTTATTGGTTGTTGCTTTTGACCTTGTCCGTGTTTTCCGTGAGTGTCCGTGGCCAATTAAAACGCAGCTAATTTAGGTGGTCTACCAGCTATGCATTACGAAAAACTCGCCATTCCCGATGTGGTACTGCTCACCCCCCAAGTGTTCGGTGATGAACGCGGTTTCTTCATGGAAACCTTTCGCCAGAGCGAATTCGAAAAGCACTGCGGCAACTACCGGTTTGTACAGGACAACCACAGCAAATCTACCCACGGTATTTTGCGCGGCCTTCACTACCAGTACCAACAGCCCCAAGGTAAGTTGGTACGCGTCACCCGTGGTGAAGTGTACGATGTAGCGGTGGATATGCGTAAAAGCTCCCCCACGTTTGGGCAATGGGTAGGGGCGCTGCTAAATGAAGAAAATAAGCAAATGCTTTGGGTACCCCCGGGTTTTGCGCACGGCTTCTACGTAACAAGCGAGGAAGCCGAGTTTCAGTATAAGTGTACGGATTATTATGCGCCTGGAGACGAAGTATCAGTCGCGTGGGACGATCCACAGCTAGCGATTAGCTGGCCGCTCAAAAAAGGCCAAGCACCGCAGTTGTCAGGCAAGGATGCGCAAGGCACCTCTTTTGCAAATGCTCCCTACTTTAAGTAAAGAGTGTTCTTAGTTTAGTAATTGCGTTATCAATTTGAAGTAGATGTGCTTCTTTTCAATGTTATAACAATGAAGCGACTTCTTGCTTTTTGATATGCATGAAATTGATAAAGGGATTTTTCATGTTTTTAAAGTTAGAAAAGAAGCTTTTCCCACGCAAGAAAAGCCAAAAACCATATAAGAATATAGAACCTTCACAAGCGGTTGAGCACCCGCCTGAAATCGAGCTGGATGCCGCTTATTACCGTTCAAAATATGATGATCTGAAAGCGCTTCCCGATGAAGAGCTAGCTGAACACTGGAAACAATTTGGCCAGAAAGAAGGTCGATTTGGTTCTGCAAGGCATGAGTTAGGCCTGCCTAGTGCTAACCAGCAAAGCAGCCATGAAGCGGATGATGCTTTCGATGCTGGCTTCTATCTGGCGATTAATCAGGATCTAAAAGCGGCAGGTGTCGTCACGGATGAGGCGCTCAAGCAGCATTATGAAACTCACGGAAATAAAGAAAAGCGCCCGGCAACGATTAAAGCGTGGCTGCGCAGTAAAAAACTACCCAGCGATTTCTTGCCCGAAAATATGTGCTTTAACCGCCTACAGGCCTTGAATTCGCGTAAAGGGATGGAGATTGATAGCCAGGATATGCTCAATGCCTTTCTTGGAAAGCCTAGCATTCCTGTAGCATTTTCAGAATCGGATAATCAAAACGCTCGTCATTACTTAATGATGGCGCGTTACTACTTGACGGTTTCAAATCGGCAGGCCGCTCGTGCGCTTCTTAACGCATCCAATACGTTTGAAGCGATTGGTGGCGCATTAGAATTAATGGGTAATACATATTTGGACGAAGGGCAGAACCGTATTGCGCTGGGCTACTACAACGCTGCCAGGGCGCTGGGGGATTCCCCTAAGTGGTTGAACCATAACCGTGCCACCTGCTTGTCGCGATTGCATCAGCATGAAAAAGCGCTCTTGGCTATTGCTGAAGGGGTAGAGGCTCATCCCGACTTTACAGGCCAGTTAGATAAGCTTGATGAAATAGCCAATACAGCATGGGATGATATTTATCCGGCATTCTTAAGCTATGTGGGCCAGGGAAACCGTGATGAGTTAGTAAAAGCGTGTGACCGTTTTACAGACACCCTTTACAGCGCTTATCTAATAGCCAGCGGTCGCCAACATAACCCAGAAACACTGTCCAATCTTAACAAAGAGCGAATTCTCATTATTGGGGACTACCACGTACCCCAGTGTGAGCGTTACCGTATTAATCAAAAAATTGAACAGCTCACTGCCGTAGGTAAAACGGTCACTGCCATTGATTGGATGACGCTCGAAAACAGCAGCGATATGGTTGCAGCACACGATGTTATTATTTTTTATCGTGTACCTGCCGTGCCGAAAGTGATCAAAGCCATGGCACAGACCAATGCAGCCGGTAAGCTAAGCCTTTATGAAATTGATGACTTAATCTTTGAGCCCGTTTACCCGCCCGCGCTTTCCACTTATGGCGGTTATGTGTCAATTGATACGTATCGTGAGCTAACCCGCGGTATGGCTCTTTTTCATGCGGCGGCTAGGCATTGCCGGTTTGGGTTGGCCTCTACGGTTCCTCTGCAACAAAGGTTAGCCAAGCTGGTATTTGGTAAACACTGCTTATTACACCGTAATGGACTCGATAGTCTTAATGAAATTGCTGACTTAAAAGAGCACTCTAAAGGCACGCTAGATATTTTCTATGGCAGTGGGACCCAGGCACACAACCAAGACTTCATTGACTTGGCCTTGCCCGCCATCCAGAAATTGCTGCGCAAGCACAAACACCTGCGTCTAGTAATCGTTGGTTATCTCAAGCTCCCCAATAGCTTCACCACCGAGTTTGCTGATCAGTTATCACTACTGCCGCCCATCAAAAGTGTACAAGGTTATTGGTCGTTGCTACGAAATGCAGATATCAACCTAGCGGTGCTTCACGATGATGAGATCAATGCCTGTAAATCTGAGCTGAAATGGTTTGAAGCAGCATGTTATGGCGTACCCTCTGTAGTCAGTGCCACACAAAATTACCGGGATGTAATTCGCGATGGAGAAGATGCCTTCCTTGCGGCAACGGCAGAGCAGTGGGAAGCGGCGATTACCAAGCTCGTCGAAAGCCCCGAATTGCGAAAAAATATGGGCAAAGCAGCTCAACAGCGGACAGTGGAAGAATATTCACTGGAGGTGCTGGGTAACCAGCTAGTGGAACAGGTCGATCAAGCGGCTGCCTCGTTGGCAGTTGTTCAGCCTAATAGTGACGGGCTAGAAGCTAAACCAAGGCGCCGTAAAGTGGCTTTGGTAAACGTGTTTTTCCCGCCACAATCAATTGGCGGTGCAACTCGTGTCGTGGCTGACAATTTTAATGCGCTTCGCAAACACTTTAGTGATGAGGTAGACCTTTGCGTATTTACGGCAGATGCAGAGTGTAGAACGCCACATCAATTGAGCGTTTACAACCATCACGATGTTAGGGTATATCGAGCAACGCCTATTTACCGCGAGCATATGGATTGGCATGCACAAGACCCTAAAATGAAAGCGCTCTTCGCAGAATTCTTGGCATGTGAACAGCCTGACATTATTCACTTCCATTGTATTCAGCGCCTGACTGGCTCGATTGTCGAAGCCGCCCAAGAGGCGAACATTCCTTACCTCATCACCGCCCATGATGCGTGGTGGATTTCAGACTTCCAGTTCCTGGTGGATCACAAAGGCAAAGTCTATCCAGAAGGGCATCCAGACCCCTTTGCACCTATCGAACTACCGGCCAATATGAGCATTGAGGCATCGGTAGAACGCAAGCTCTATTTAAAAGGGTTGTTAAAGGGAGCACGCCAAGTACTGACTGTTTCTAATGCCTTTGCGGATATTTACCGTAAAAATGGCGTGGCTGATATACAGGTCATTCCCAACGGTATATCGGAAGAAATGCCATGGGCACCTAAGGATACCAGCTACACCTCGCGGGTAGTGGGTGGCCATATCGGGGGCATGTCTGCACATAAAGGCTATTACCTGCTGAAACAGGCGGTAATGGAATCGCAGCCAGACAACATGGAGTTTTTGGTGGTCGACCACTCCAAAGAGGAAGGGTTTGAAGCTAAAGACACGTGGGGTAAGGTGCCCGTTAGGTTCATAGGCCGGGTATCCCAAGAGAAGATGGTGGATCTGTATCGTCAGATTGATGTGCTATTTGCGCCTTCTACATGGCCCGAAAGTTTTGGTCTCGTAACGAGAGAAGCGGCTGCTTGTGGATGTTGGATTATAGCAAGTAATATAGGCGGGATTGGCGAAGGAGTCGTTGAAAATAAAACAGGTAATGTGTTAAGTCCAAATTTACAAGAGCTGAGTGTTTTTTTAAAAAATGTAGATATAAGCTCGCTTAAAGGCACTTCTCAAAATCTTTCTAATTTCTTCTTTACCAGTTTAAATCAAACTGATGAATTGATATCTTTGTTAAGGTGATTTATGCAGAATGTTCTAATTAAAGATGGAAAAGCTGTTATTTTTACAAAAGTGATAGCAAATAATAGAAGCAGGCTTGAGTTTTTTTCAGGTGAGCGTCAAGTAAGTCCAGTAGAGTTTGATATTAAAGATAATCTGATTGTTACTGTGCCGATTGATGCCTTTTCAATTTATGAAAAAAACAGCTTATTAATTGATGGCGAAGAAATTGATGTGGGTTTTCTTTTTAAAAATTATAAGCTAGACCTATCTAAAGTTAATGATGAGTTTTACATGACGAGAAGTTTAGTAAATGCCGCTTCTCGAGAATATAACAAAGACGAAATTTTTTTCGTTGCTTTAAATGCATTACGTGTTGTAAAAAAAGATAATCATTTTTTCGGTGCGCTCATAACATTGTTATGCTATCGAGTACTAGAGCAACCAGATTCCCGGGGTTGGATTGTAGATAGTCTTTTTGAGGAGAAGAGAAAGTTCGATAACTCCGAAATAACACTAACACCTAATAGGTCACGTTGGATCATTTCTTCATCATGCACACTTGGTATGGTGTTGCTTTTAAAAGGAGAAATATTTGCAGCTAATGAAGTTTTAAAATCTAGCTTAGAAAATGCTGACCCTGAAATGAATCAATTATGTTATTGGAATTATTCTTTGTGTTTATTTATGATTGCTTTAATTGAAACGTATCAAGGTGATTTTGTTTCTTCTGGTTGGAAGTATATCAAAGTTTTCGACTTTTCAAGAAAGGCAATCAATGATCTTTATCACTCTAGAAATGATTGGTTGTTAGGCCAGGTTTCAGATTGTAAGGCTTTGCTGAGTATTGGCGAGCTTGCAGTCAAGTGTGCATCTAAATGTCTTGGAAACATACCTGCAGAATCTCGAATTGCTGCAATAAAATACAATGGTAACATAAATTTAAACCCTATCTTCGAAAGAAGTAGAGATGCTAGAAAGCTTGCAAATGAATCATTCTTTCAAGAGGTGGAAAAAAAGTTGAATGAGGCGAGGTGAAATATGATTATAGGCCCCTCACATGTGATACGAATGTCACATTTCAACTTTTATTTGAATGTGACGCATGAGTTTTATGGCATTGGCGGATTGCCTATATGGCATCATTCAATTAAAAAATATGTCTGTGGTTCTATTTTAGATAAAAGCTCAGCTTTTATTTTAGTAGGTGATTTTCGATTTGGAAATGGGTACGACTATACAGGGCTTGAAAGTGATATTTTCCGAGTAGAACGAAAATATATTTCAGGAAAAGATGATGAGCGTATGTATGCTAAGTCAATTAAAGCATTAGATGAGTTAACTGATATAGGTGGTAATTATATTTTTTGGTGTTTGTTTGCTAGAGAATATAAAAATAAAAAAAAGGATAAATATTTTTTTGATGGTGTTTACAAACATCCTGCTTGGCATCTTGAAAAAGTTGAGAAACGTTACTCTAAATCTTGTGTGCCTCTGGCTGGATTGTTGGATTACAATCTTGATTTTTTCTTCATAGATAGCAGTAATCATCCTTCTCTATACGGCTTTCTGTTTCTTAAGTACGTTGTTGAAGGAACGGCTCCAGAAGTTGCTTACTGTATTTTACTGCGCTTAAGGAAAAAAATTTCAGCTTTGCTTGAAAAAAAAATGTTACTAGTTGATAAAGTGATAGTGTCTGGAGTGAATTCAAGTTTTCGCTTATTTAAAGAAACGGTTTATAATGGTTTTTTTGATGCTTCCTTCACAAGGTGCTTTGGCATACGTGAGGCAGATGAAGCTCTTTTTTCAGCGGATAAGTTTTTCAATAGTTTGATTTTTTTTGGCACTGAGGATAGTTTGAATAGTGAGGCCAGTAATAACTTTCTATTCAAAGCAAATTATGAGCTCAAAGTGTTAATTACCTTGAGCGATTATTGCGCCAAGGTATATCGTTCTGTTGATGGTGGTCAGTTTAAGCTACTAAATGAACTGGTGCTCCATGGTGCTGATAAAGAAATTGTTGGTGGGAATGCGAATTTTCTCGGTTTTTTGAAAATTCTAACTGCTGCAGTTTTTGCATTGAATGTTGATGCTGAATATGCAGAAAATGTAATTAATGACCTAATTGAGGATTTTTAAAATGGCTTTAACTTTTTTAGACTGCACCCTTCGTGATGGTGGATATTATAATCAATGGGATTTTTCTGAATCTCTAATAGCTGAATATTTAGAGGCTATGCAAGCTGCTGGAGTTGATGTGGTGGAGCTAGGCCTTAGGTCACTAAAAAATATAGGTTATCAAGGGCCTTGTGCTTTCACTACTGATGATTTTATTAGTGCTTTAAATGTACCCTCAGGACTAACCGTGGGTGTGATGATTAATGGCAGTGAGTTAGTGGGAAGCTTGCCTCAGTCAGAAGTGTTGGCCAAGCTTTTTCCTAATGATGCTAAAAACTCGCCAGTTCAGTTAGTGCGAATTGCATGCCATGTGCATGAATTTACGTCTTCTTTACCTGCAGTAGTCTGGTTGAAAGAGCGTGGCTTTAGAGTTGGCTTTAACTTGATGCAAATTGCTGACCGTACCGAAGAGGAAGTTATAGCACTTGCCCGAGAGGCTAGTTCTTATCCTTTAGATGCTCTTTATTTTGCAGATAGCATGGGGAGCATGAATCCTGATCAAGCAGCCCAGATAATCAAGTGGCTTCGTACAGAGTGGGAAGGGCCTATAGGTATTCATACACATGATAACTTAGGTCTGGCTCTCTCTAATACTTTGCGTGCTATTGACGAAGGAGTTACGTGGGTAGATTCTACAGTAACTGGTATGGGACGTGGCCCCGGGAATGCTCGGACGGAAGAACTCGCTATTGAGCTAGCCGGAATCCGTGATAAAAAAGTTAGCATGGTGCCGCTAATGGCCTTGTTGCGTAAACAGTTTAAGCCAATGCAAGAGTACTATGGTTGGGGTACAAATCCGTATTATTATCTAGCTGGTAAGTATGGTATTCATCCTACTTATATTCAAGAGATGCTTAGTGATTCGAGATTCGATGAGGAAGATATTCTTGCTGTTATTGAATACCTTCGAGTTGAAGGTGGTAAGAAATTCAATTTTAATACTTTAGATTCAGCACGTCACTTTTATAACAACGAAATTAAAGGTACATGGTCGCCTAAAGCTTCATTTGAAGGGAAAAATGTTCTTCTACTAGGTACAGGCCCTGGTGTTGAAAAGTATGTAAAAGTATTAGAGCGCTTTATTGTTAAAGAAAAGCCATTGGTTCTTGCTCTTAATACGCAGAGTTCGATAAGTGCAGAGTTTATAGATTTTCGTGTGGCCTGCCATCCAGTCCGATTGTTAGCTGATTGTGAAATGCATGCTAAATTACCACAGCCTTTAATCACACCGTACTCTATGCTCCCAGAAGAAGTTAAAAGTGCTTTAGCTGGTAAAGAGGTTCTTGATTTTGGATTGAATGTAGAGCCTGATAAGTTTGAGTTTGGTCATGATTGTTGCACTAGTCCAAATTCTCTTGTTATGGCTTATGCCTTTGCGGTTGCTGCAAGTGGCGGGGCTAAAAAATTATTTATGGCTGGTTTTGACGGATATGAAGGCGAAGATCCGCGTAATTTGGAAATGAATCAAGTTGTTAAGCTATATCAAAGAAGTTCATCAAATACACCTTTGATTGCTATTACACCAACTAGGTATGATGTTGAAAAAACAAGTGTATATGGTTTAGTATCATGAAAGATAAAATTACTTGCTTTTTACCTTGTCGTCTAGGAAGTCAGCGCGTACCTAGAAAAAACATTAAACCTTTCGCTGGTCATGAGTTTGGGCTAATACAAGTTAAGCTGAAGCAACTGATTTCAGCAAATTTAATTGATGAGATAGTGCTCTCGACTAATGATGAATCGATTATCGAATATGCCTCAGCTCTTCGAGTAGAAAAGTTGAAAATACACCGTCGTGAAGAGGAGCTATCATCTAGTAGTACAAGTACTGATAGTCTTGTTTCGCATGCAGCATCTTTAGTAAGCTCTGGGAATATTCTTTGGACACATGTTACTTCGCCGTTCATCACGGCTAAGCTTTACGATAAAATTATTAATGCTTACTTTGATGCAAAAAAACAAGGGTTTGACTCCCTAATGACTACTACTAAAATGCATGGTTTTTTATGGAAAGATAGTCAGCCCTTTAATTACAGTCGTGACTTGGAAAAATGGCCAAGAACACAAACGATTGAGCCTTTGCATGAGGTGAATAGCGCGGTTTTTCTAACTTCTCTTAGTGTATATGAACAGAAAGCAGATCGGATAGGTGACACGCCTTATCTTTATGCATTAGATAAACTAGTAAGCCATGATATAGACTGGCCTGAAGATTTTGCTATTGCAGAGTGTATGGCTGAAAAAAGATTGGTTGATTTATGAGATCTCATATTTCGAAATATAGAACTTTGGTTTTTGATTGTGATGGTGTTGTATTGAATTCTAACTCCATAAAAACTGAAGCTTTTTATGAAGCGGCTTTACCATATGGTGTTTTAGCAGCCAAACGTCTAGTAAAGTATCATGTGGAGAATGGTGGTGTCTCGCGTTACAGAAAGTTTGATTACTTTCTTCGCAATTTGATTGAGCCAAGCCAGCCAGGTCCATGCATCGATAGATTGTTAGCTGATTACTCTGCCCGCGTTCGCCAGGGATTGTTGAGTTGTGAAATAGCAAATGGCCTTGTTGATCTTAGGCGTTGCACTGCTGGTGCGAAATGGCTGATTGTATCAGGTGGTGATCAAGATGAGCTTCGTGAGTTGTTTAAAGTTAGAGGTATATCTAACCTTTTCAATGGAGGTATTTTTGGTAGCCCAGACAATAAGGAAAAGATTTTGCAGCGTGAGATTGATATTGGCAATATTATTTTTCCTGCTTTGTTTTTAGGCGATAGCAAATATGACTATCATGCTGCACTTTCTTTCAATATAGATTTTTTGTTTTTATCGTCTTGGAGTGAGTTGGTAAATAAACAGCAGTGGATCAAAGAGCATGGGATTTCCGCTGCAGAAAATATTGAATCGATTTTTCATTTTTAGGTATTGATATGTTTTTTGTCCATATACCCAAGACAGCAGGCACTAGTTTTAGAAAAGCAGCTGAAACTTTTTATGGTTCGGATAATGTTTTATATGATTACTCTTACTCATCTCATGAGACGTCGCATTTAATTAACGATCTTATTTACAATAAAAAAGATAGTTTTTTATTAAAAAAATATGTGCAAGAGAATGGTCATGTTTTTTTAAGTGGCCATGTTCCAGCGAATAAGTACATTCATGTTTTTGGGGTTCGTAATACGTTAACTTTTTTACGTGAGCCCGTGCAAAGAGTTGTTTCAGAATACAATCACTTTGTACGGCATAATGGTTATAAAGGAAGCCTTTCTTCGTTTTATGTTAAAGATGCTTTTATAAACCGTCAGTCCAAGATGTTGCACAACATACCTTTAGAGTCCTTAGGGTTTATAGGTATTACTGAGTTCTATGATGAGTGTTTGGCTATTGTTAACAGTGATTTTAAGTCTCAAATTAATTCTGTTGAAATGAACTTAGGAAGGGGTGATAAATCGAAAAGTTATAGTTTGCCAATAAGCCAGTTGCAAGAAATTGTTGAGCTCAACCAAGATGATATTGTTTTATATGAGAAAGCTAAAAAAATTTTTTTAAATAGAAAAGAGATTTTTACTAGCGGTTTGCCTTTTGCTCATGGAGCAGTGCAGCAAAGAAACGAGAAGAGTGTTAGTGGATGGGCTTGGTGGTCGAATAGTGATGAACCAGTGAATCTTAATGTAGAGTATGATGGTGAAGTGTTGGCAAATATTTCTGCAACAGCTCTCCGTGCAGGCATGCTGAGGTTAAATTTACCAAGAGATGGATATGTTAGCTTTCACGTAAATTTTTCTAAGCCAATAGCAGAATACGCTAACATTGTTGTAAAAGTTGCTGATACAGGGCAGATTTTATACTAGGGCTTTTTTTAATATTTGCATTTGTTTCATGAAAGAGATCGCTGTGACCCTTTTTTCCCATACGCCTGACTATCAGCCCCGTTGCCATTTGCAAGCGCTCTCGCCGGAAGCCGCTTACCAATGGCAAGCCGTTGGTGAAGACCCTCAGTTTACGTTTCCCAAGGCCCGTTTACTGCCCGGCTGGCAAATGCTGGAAATTGCGATAGACCACGACCAGCCTAGCGCTGCCGTTAAGCTCTATTTTAACCGAGGAAAAGGGTTCGAAGAGGAGAGTAGCGTTTACTTGCCCGTGAAAGCAGGGCGGGTTACTAAACGACTGTTTTGGATGCCTACCGGCGTTAAATCCTTACGGCTAGACCCATTGGAAGGCGAGGGTTGCTTCTCTATCCGCCATTTACGTTTTGTGTGGCTAACCCCTTGGTTTGCTCACGACCGTTTGGCCCAGCGCTTATCTAATATGCATTTTCAGTGGCGTAATACGCCTAAGCGCAGCGTTATTAAAGCACTCAAACGCAAAGCGGCTGATGAGGGCAAGCCGTGGCGCGAGTTAGCGTTGGCGGAGTATGAGGCAACGTTCGAGCGTTATTCCGTGCAGCGCAGCTATGCCGAGTGGTTACATAACCAGCCCACTAGGTCTCTTGAAGAGCGGCAGGCAGTATTGGCAGGGTTGGCCTCTAAACCGCTTATTTCAATACTCATGCCGGTCTTCAACCCTACATTGGAACATTTAAAAACCTGCTTGGACTCCGTGCTTGCCCAGCATTACCCCCATTGGCAGCTCTGCATCGCGGATGATGCCTCAACAGAACCTGGCGTTTCCGCGTTGCTAGCCGAATATGCTGAGCGTGACCCGCGTATACAGGTAGTACGCCGTGAACAGAATGGGCATATTTGTGCCGCCAGCAATTCTGCCCTTGAATTGGCGCAGGGGAGCTTTGTTGCACTACTCGATCATGATGATTGCCTAGCCCCCGAAGCATTGCTTGAAATGGCTGTAGCGATCAATCAATCGCCACAGGCCCGCCTGCTTTATAGTGATGAAGATAAACTGGACGAAGGCGGTAGGCGCTACGACCCCCACTTTAAACCGGATTGGAACCCTGATCTGCTATTGGCGCAAAACTATATTTCCCATTTAGGGGTATACCAGACTGCTTTGGTGCGTGGGCTGGGCGGTTTTCGCGAAGGATTTGAAGGAAGCCAAGACCACGATCTAGCGCTACGTGTCACCGCCGCCATTGCTCCCGAGCAAATTATCCATGTGCCTCGGGTACTCTACCATTGGCGCGCTGCGGAAGGCTCAACGGCCATGAATAGCGGGCAGAAAGACTATACTGCTACCGCAGGGCTTAACGCTGTTAGGGAACACTTAGCCGCTCATCACTCCGGTGCGCTAGTAGAACATGGAACCTTTGCTAATACTTACCACGTGCGCTGGCCGCTACCCAAGCAAGCGCCATTGGTAAGTCTTCTAATTCCCACCCGTGACCGAGTGGAAATCCTGAAGCCATGCGTAGACGCCATTCTTGACAGAACGGATTATCCTCACCTGGAAGTGTTGATTCTCGATAACCAGAGTAGCTGTACCGCTACGCTGGACTATATGCATGACGTAGCCAACCGTGACGCGCGAGTGCGTGTGTTGCGCTGGAACGAGCCGTTCAACTATTCGGCGATCAATAACTATGGGGCTATGCATGCCCGAGGGGAAATTCTCGGGCTGGTGAACAACGATATCGAGCCGATCAACCCTGATTGGCTTGATGAAATGGTCCGCCAAGCCTGCCGACCGGAGATCGGCTGCGTGGGGGCCAAGCTTTATTATCCTAACGACCTTATCCAGCATGGGGGCGTTATCCTTGGTTTAGGCGGTGTGGCTGGGCACTCCCATAAGTATTTTCCAAGAAGCCACCCCGGATATTTCTATCGATTGCATCTGGCACACAATCTATCTGCAGTAACCGCTGCCTGCTTGTTATTGAGGAAAAGTGTCTTTGAACAGGTAGGTGGGCTCAACGAAGAGCATCTTACCGTTGCCTTTAACGACGTGGATTTATGTCTAAAGGTTCGAGAGGCGGGCTACCGTAATCTGTGGACCCCCTATGCTGAGCTTTACCACCATGAATCAATCTCACGCGGGGCCGACGACAACGCTAAGAAGCGTGCCCGTGCTGCTGGGGAAGTTGCCTACATGCGTGAGACGTGGGCAGCTCAGTTGGATAACGACCCTGCTTATAATCCTAATTTAACGCTGGTGCATGAAGATTTTTCGCTCCGTTAGGGATGAGTACTGAAGGGTGAGGAGTTGTGTCGCGAGCGGTAAGCGAAGTGGTGCCGGGGCTGGTGGGGGCCAGTATCGGTTACGCGCTACGGTGTGTGCATCACTCGATTAATGGATTAAAAAAGGATGCATCGTGAGTAGCCACATTCACTGGGTCGTTCTCAGCGATGGCGCGCGGCCAACCGAAGATATCTATTTCCATGAGTCCGCCGCGCCTGCACTGAATTACCAGGGCGTGTTAACCGAGCGCTGTCCTGTTTCTCGCTCTTTTGGCGCTGCGCGGCTGCACGGGCGCTCCTTCAAGCACCGCTTCGCCGGGGTAAACCTGCTGTTATGCCGCTCGCTGCCGTTAAGCTGGCTGCGCTGGCTAGAGCGCAACCGTAATGCTTTTGGTTATATCGTTTATTTGATTGATGATGATATAGCCGCTGCCGCCGTTGATGCCACGCTACCCAGCGCTTATCGCAAACGTATGGCGGGGATCGCCAGCCTTCAGCCCCGCTTACTGGCCCTGGCCGATGAGGTGGTGGCATGCAGCGACCAACTGGCAAGCTACTTTACCCCGCGCCACGCCAAGGTTTCAGTGCTTACACCGCCGTTGCTGGCGCCATTGCCGAGCCAGGAGCACTTATCGGTTACCGCTTCTTCAGAAACGCCGTGGCAGATAGGCTTTCACGGTACGCGGGCGCACCTTCAGGATTTACTGCATATCACACCTGCCTTGGAAGCACTGCAAAAGCAGCGTGATGATACCGAGCTTGAAATCATGCTGGGCCAACATATTCCCAAGCGGTTGGCGGCGCTGCCACGGGTGAAAGCCCCGGCACCGTTGCCCTGGCAGGCTTTTCAGCAGTACCAACGCCAGCGACGAATACACATTGGCTTGGCACCTCTATTAGCAACGCCGTTCAATCAGGGAAAATCGTTTATCAAGTTTTTGGATATTGCTGCTATGGGCGGAGTAGGCATCTACTCCAATCGCTACCCCTATACAGAGGTGGTTCGCCATGGCGAAAACGGCCTGCTAGCAGGGGATTCCCCTGACGAATGGCACACCGCGATGCAGCAATTGCTCAACCACCCTGAGGCGACCGTTAAAATGGCAAAACAGGCGGCCATGGATGCACAGCGCATCGGTGACCCAGCGCACACAATTACTTTTTGGCAGGCGCGGTAGCGTGGTTGAGAACTGAGAAAGCACGCTTCGTTCGTGTGGGCCCGTCAGGCCTTACGGAAGTCGAGTGGTTAATGGTGATTTGTGAGTGGTGAGTGGTGAGTGGTGATTTGTGAATGGTGAATAGGTGATGAAATCAAAAATATCTTCGGAATACACATCCCAGCCCTCACCGCCAACGAGGCAAGTTATCTCGTCGGCTTTAGAACCGCTGACGAGATCCGAAATCGATGCGTTAAGGCAGAAAAAGAAACAGCTAAGCGCCTATTATCAAAAGGTTATACGAGATCAGCTGGCCAATAGGTGAGTTCAGGCCGTCTACAAGCGTTTACCCTCGGTGCCTGATGACAAGGCGGCGTAGCCCGGCTATAATGTGGCTACAAAGTAGCTACGAAAGAGAAGGAGAGAGTCATGAGTGCTGATACCGTGGTCCGAGCCCGCATCGACAGCGAAACCAAAGAGCGCGCCACCGTTGCCCTGGAGGCTATGGGTCTGTCCGTGTCCGACGCCATACGCCTTTTGATGCTGCGGATCGCCGACGAAAAGCGCCTGCCGTTTGCCGTGCAGGTGCCGAACGCCACTACGGCCAAGGTTCTGGAAGAGCTGGAAGCCGGCAAGGGCAAGCGCTTTGATAGCGCGGATGCGCTGTTCGAGGACCTGGGCATCTGATGCTAACCCCAGTACGTTCCAGCCAGTTCAAGCGAGATGTGAAGCGGGTCCAGAAACGCGGCAAGGACATGGATAAGCTCCGGTGCTTGCTGGGCCTGCTGCTCGAGCAAGCTCCCTTGCCGGATGCTTACCAGGATCACCCATTACGGGGGAACTGGAAGGGATACCGAGATGCCCACATCGAACCCGATTGGTTGCTGCTGTATCGCGTAGTGGATGAGGAACTGCACTTGGCTCGTACTGGTAGTCACGCTGATCTCTTCCGCGAGTAGACAAGGCAAGAAAGGATGATACTTTACCTTGCCGGCATGACTGCTCCTGACCATAAATCAAGGGGTTAGGCACCATCATAGGATGATATTCTTTTTTCATCCCACAGAAAGCCTTAAGCTGTAAGGGGTGAGAGCTTCGCTTGTGAGGGTAAGGGGGAGGAGCGCGGGCAGTCTCCTTTGCCCGCAGCACGGGTCAGTGGGAGGCGAGCTCGTTGAAGAAGGCTGGGTTGTCAAATATTCAGCATCAAACACTTATGGGTAACTGCAAGGTTGGTGGAGCGCTTACTGAAAATGTGTCCGCTCTGACTTGACCAGAACAAAGTGTGGGTTAGTCTTGAATTGTTTTTATTCATGAGTCATGTCGTCATGTTGAAAGGTGCGCGTTGGATAACGCACAACAGGAGTGGCGATTCACGCAAGGGAGAAGCAGATGGACGCCATTATCCAGGCATTTCATGAGCAAACGCCGAATGCCAGTGTCGTGAAGGAACGCATCGCCTTTGGTACGTCTGGCCACCGTGGCCGCGCCACCGAGCGTACGTTCAACGCGGCACATATCATCGCGATTACCCAGGCGGTGGTGGACTACCGCAAGGAAGAGAACTATCAGGGGCCGCTGTTTCTGGGCGTAGATACCCACGCACTTTCACGCCCCGCTTGGGAGTGTGCGCTGCGTGTGCTGGTGGCCAACCAGGTGCCGGTGTTGGTTGAGAAGGGGCATGGTTATACGGCAACCCCGCTGGTCAGCCAGGCCATCATCCATTACAACACTCAGCACCCGCTGGGTGACCCTGCTGCCAAGGCCGATGGGTTGATCATCACGCCTTCGCACAATCCGCCGGAAGATGGCGGCATCAAGTACAACCTGTACCACGGTGGCCCCGCCGATACCGAAGCGACCCGCTGGATCGAACTGCGTGCCAATGCCTACCTGCTGTGCCAACTGAGCGATATTGCTCTGGTGTCGTTGGAAGAGGCACTGGCCCAGGTGCAGGAGTATGACTTCACCGCGCATTATGTAGCGCAGTTGGGCAGCGTGGTGGATATGGCGGCGATTCAAAAAGCTAACTTAACTCTGGGCGTGGACCCCATGGGTGGCACGGCGTTGCCGGTGTGGCAGGCGATTGGTGAGCATTTCGGCCTGCACCTGGAAGTCGTGAACACCACTATTGATGCCAGCTTCAGCTTTATGCCGCCCGATCACGATGGCAAGATCCGCATGGACTGCTCCAGCGCGGATGCCATGTTGAATCTGCTGAAGATTAAAGACCGCTTCGATATCGCCTTTGGCAACGACCCGGACGCCGACCGCCACGGCATTGTGGATGCCAACGGGTTGATGAATCCGAACCACTTTTTAGCGGTGTGTGTGGATTACCTGATTAGCCATCGCCCGCAGTGGAGCGATTCGCTGAAAATCGGTAAAACGCTGGTCTCTTCTTCGATGATCGACCGCGTTGTGGCTTCGCACAACCGTGAGCTGTTTGAAGTGCCGGTTGGCTTCAAGTGGTTCGTGGATGGCCTGCATGAAGGCTGGTTAGCCTTTGGTGGTGAAGAGAGCGCTGGCGCGAGCCTACTTACCCAAGAAGGGAAAGCGTGGTCTACCGATAAAGATGGTATCGCGCTGTGCTTGCTGGCCGCTGAGATTATGGCCGTTACCGGCAAAACGCCCAGTGAGTATTACCAAACCCTCACCGAACGCTTTGGCGAGCCGTTCTATAAACGGGTTGATACCGCCTGCAGCGCAGAAGAGAAAGCCGCATTTAAAAACCTCACCGCCGATAGCATCACCGACACCACCTTGGCAGGCGACCCCAGCACCGCCGTATTGGTCAAAGCACCGGGTAACCAAGCCGCCATTGGTGGTTTGAAAGTCACCACCGAAAACGGCTGGTTCGCGGCACGCCCTAGTGGCACGGAATCGCTCTACAAAGTGTACGCCGAAAGCTTCAAAGGCCCACAGCATTTGGATGAGTTGATCGAAAGCGCCACCGCGCTTTTATCAGGCGTATTGAAAGGGTAAGTAATTCACGTAGCACGACGTAAGCGGAGCGCACCCGCGAAGCACTCCGCCAGGAGTGCCGACGATGGCACCTAGATGTGATCATTCGCGGTGGCCTCATCCAGGCGGCTACCCGCCGCCTTCGCGGGTGCCTCATTCGCTCGTTGCTCTCGCTCAGTCGTTACGCCGCGCTACGGGGCAAGCACTCCGCTCTAATGGTCCGCGGCACTCTAGGCAGGCCCCCGTAGCGCGGCGTAAGCGGAGCGCACCCGCGAAGCACTCCGCCAGGAGTGCCGATTTTGGTACTGAGGTGTGATCCTTCACGGTGGCTTCATCCAGGCGGCTACTCGCCGCCTTCGCGGGTGCCTCATTTGCTCGTCCCTCGCAAGATTCGTTACGCCGCGCTACGGGTATGTGCAGTTGCCCAGTGTTGGTAGGTTTTACGGCACTTGAGGTGGGCACCCGTAGCGCGGCGTAAGCGGAGCGCACCCGCGAAGCACTCCGCCAGGAGTGCCGATGGTGGTACCTAGGTATGATCATTCACGGTGGCTTGATCCAGGCGGCTATCGCCGCCTTCGCGGGTGCCTCCTTCGCTCGTTGCTCTCGCTCAGTCGTTACGCCGCGCTACGGGGCAAGCACTCCGCTCTAATGGTCTGCGGCACTCTAGGTAGGAACCCGTAGCGCGGCGTAAGCGGAGCGCACCCGCGAAGCACTCCTCCAGGAGTGCCGATGGTGGTACCTAGGTATGATCATTCACGGTGGCTTCATCCAGGCGGCTACCCGCCGCCTTCGCGGGTGCCTCCTTCGCTCGTTGCTCTCGCTCAGTCGTTACGCCGCGCTACGGGGCAAGCACTCCGCTCTAATGGTCTGCGGCACTCTAGGTAGGAACCTGTAGCGCGGCGTAAGCGGAGCGCACCCGCGAAGCACTCCGCCAGGAGTGCCGATCTTGGCACTGAGTTGTGATCATTCACGGCGGCTTCATCCAGGCGGCTACCCGCCGCCTTCGCGGGTGCCTCCTTCGCTCGTTGCTCTCGCTCAGTCGTTACGCCGCGCTACGGGGCAGGCACTCCGCTCTAATGGTCCGCGGCACTCTAGGCAGGCCCGCGTAGCGCGGCGTAAGCGGAGCGCACCCGCGAAGCACTCCGTTAGGAGTGCCGATGGTGGCACCCAGGCTCGCGCCGGTAGCTGCGTTCCTGCTATATTGTTCGGCATGTCTATTGCATATCGTTTGGCGTGGTTCGATGTTTATGACTTCTCGTGGAAGGCACGCTCAATAAAAGGACGTTAATGATGACCCAAGTACGCAAAGCGATTATTCCGGTGGCGGGTTTTGGTACGCGCCTGCTGCCGATCAGTAAGGCGATTCCTAAAGAGATGGTGCCGGTGGTGGATCGTCCTCTCATCCAACACGTGGTGGAAGAAGCGCTGGCGGCGGGTATCAACGAAATCATTTTGGTCACGCGTGCGGGCAAGTCGGCGATTGAAGACCATTTCGATGCCCACTTCGAGCTTGAGCATTCGCTGGCCAGCAAGGGTAAAAATGCGCTGTTGGAAACGCTTTCGGCCATTTCTCCTAAAAAGTTGAAAGTGACCAGCGTTCGTCAGCCCAATGCGAAAGGGCTAGGCCATGCCATTTACTGCGCTTCCCACCTGTTAGATAAAGACGAGCCGTTCGCGGTGATCCTGCCGGACGTGCTGGTCAAGCCGCAGGTAGGCAGCAGCGCGTGTGATTTAGGCAGTATGGTCGAGCGCTGGGAAGCCTCCGATGCGTCGCAAATCATGGTAGAAGCAGTACCGCAAGAAGACGTTTACCGTTACGGCATTGTGGATTGCGACGAGCCAGCGGCGGGGGAGAGCGCTACTATGCGCGGCGTGGTGGAAAAGCCCAAGCCGGAAGAGGCGCCGTCACGCCTTTCGGTGATTGGCCGCTATGTGCTGCCGTACCGCATCATGGAGCTGCTACGCGACCAGCCGCCGGGTGCAGGTAACGAAATTCAGCTAACCGATGCCATCGGCCGCTTGATGCAGGAAGGGCAAACCGTGCAGGCGTTTCGCATGCATGGCCGCACCTTCGATTGCGGGCACATCGAAGGTTGGCTGCAAGCCAATACTACGCTTGCCCGCGAGGCGGGTTACGACGTATAACGCATCTCCAAGCATTACAAAAGCCGCTCAGCTCTCGCTGCAGCGGCTTTTTTGTAAAAATCTATCCATCACTAAAAGGGGAATACTAGCGGCGTAATTAGCAGCACTGCCGCTGAATAGGTGAGGCTAACAGGAAAGCCGATCTTGAAAAAATCGGTGATTTTGTAGCGCCCCGGTGAATACACCATCAAATGTGTTTGGTAGCCAAACGGAATCAGAAAGCAAGCGCTAGCACCGTAGGCAACGGCCATGACAAACGGCAGCGGGTCGGCCCCAAACGCTTGTGCCGTGCTCCAGGCAATGGGAAAGGCCAGCGCAGCGGCGGCGTTGTTGGTGACCGTTTCCGTGAGCAGTAACGTCAATAAATAGCAGCCGATAAAGGCGGCATAAATGCCATAACCGCTGAATATGGTCTGCATGCCGCCAGCCAATAATGCTGCTGCACCAGAGTTTTCCAGCGCCTGGGCGATGGCCAAGGCAGAGCCAATGATGAGCCATAGCTCGAAAGGAAAACGTCTGCGCAGTTCGGCCATGCTGATCACCTTCAGCAGTAGCAGCGCGCCTAGCAGAATGAGTAAACCGTGAAACAGCGGCAGCCAGTTAGCCGCCGCCAAAGAAATGACGGCCGCAAAACCACCTAGGGTGATCAGGCTTTCCTTACGGTTGAGTTGTGGGCGTGTAAAGCTGCCGCTCAGTAAATGAAAGTTGCGGTCTAGGTTGCGGTGCTGACGAAAATCCGCGCTGACGGCCAATAATAAACAGTCGCCTACCCGGAGAGGGATTTTACCTAATTGTCCCTCTAAACGTTTGTCTCCGCGACGAATACCCACCACACCTGCACTAAACATACTGCGAAAATCGACGTCTTGCAGTGTCTTACCCGCTAATTCCGACTCATGCGAGATCACTACCTCGACCAGGTTGGTAGCGAGCAGGTTATCGGCTTGGTGCCCAAACAGGTTGAGGCCAGGAAAGCGCTGCAGTGCCTGCACTTTGCTGACTTCACCGGTAAATACCAGCGTGTCGTCAGCCTGTAGCTGTTCATCGGGAGCCACGGGGCTGATCAACCTGCCTTGACGCTCAATTTCCAGTAGGTAGAGACCATCCAGGCTGCGTAGCCCGTTCTGCTCGATGCTTTGGCCAATCATGGGAGATTCGGCTTCCACATCGGCGGCCAAGAAATACGAGAGTTTCTCTTCCGTGTCTTCCGGGCGGTGGTGGGGGAGCGCGTTGGCACGCCATAGCAGAACGGCCAGGGTGATCAAGGCAACCGGGATGCCCACCAGGCTAAACTGAAACATTCCCAGCTCGCTGCCGCTGGCGTTCAGATGAAAAGAGTTCACCACGAGGTTCGTCGAGGTGCCCACCAGCGTGGTAATGCCGCCAAGAATCGATGCGTAAGAGAGTGGGATCAGTAGCCGTGAAGGTGCAATGCCTTGCTGGCGCGTAATGGCCCCTAGAAAGGCGGCAACGACGGCGGTGTTGTTCAAAAAAGCCGATAGTACGGCAGTGCTGCCCATCAGCCGTGCCGTCGCCAATTTCGGGTGGCCCTTGAGTAAATGCTTAGACAGCCAGTCGAGCAGCGGCGAGCGCTCCAGCGCCAACGAAACAAGCAACAACAGGAGCAGGGTAGCAAGTGCAGGGTTGGTGTACTGCACCAGTAAGGTGCTTGTATCGATGAACCCTAACAAAAGGTAACCGCATGCCAACGAGACGAAAGCAATAGCTGGTTTTACCTTGCCACTGATCAGCAGAACCAACAGCAGTGTGATGGATAACAAGACGGCCCAGGGCGTCATGGTGGGTCCTTATGTCAACAGAAAATAAAAGGGTGCTTGCTGGATTTTACGCAGGCTTTTATGATGGTGTCTAATAATTACCATTAGCAGTGTTGTTTTTCGCTTTGTTTTTGTTTTTAAAGCAAGGGGTTATGTTTAAAGTTGAGCGCTAAACATTTGTCGCCTGAAGCCCTGAATGAGCAGCGTAAAAAAGCTGTCAGGCTGCGTTTGGATGGCCATACGGTAGCGGTGGCCAGCCAACGTACGGGGTTGTCTGCGCCTACGGTTTCGGCGGCGTGGAAGGCCTTTCGCGAAGGGGGATGGGCTGCCGTACCCGTGAAGCCGCGTGGCCGGACGAAGGGGCAGGGCAATACGTTGGGCGCTGCCGCCCAGACCGTACTTTGGGAGGCGCTTTATGGTGCGCCTCCTCAAGGCATGCCGGGCTGGAGTAGCGCTGCGCTGGCCGACTTGGTGAATGTGCGCTTGGGGCTAAAGCTCACCCAACGTGCCATTGAGCACTGGTGGGAAACCGAAGGGTTGCTGCATGCCCCCTGGGAGCTGAATGCGCTAGCCAAAAAGCGCACTCGTGCAGGGCGGTGGTTCGAGAAAACGGTCGCCCCGACGTTCTCTCTCTACCCGAGCGCCGAGCAGCGCTGGCAGGGCGGCGTACGACGTGTGGCGCATGTGCAGCGGGCGCTCTATCAAGTGTACCTGCACGGGGCACGCGGAAAGCTCTACATGCGCTGTTACGAGCGTCCGCCTGCCGCGTTCGATTATCAGGCGGTGTGGGCATCGCTGCCTCGGCCTGCCGCCGTGGTGTTTCACGGCGCGCTGTTCTCGGCTAGCCAAACGCTTACCGAGTGGCTCGACCGCCAAACGACGTTAACGGTCGTGGCGGTACCAGCAGATATCGGTTTGGAACACCGCTAAGGCTTTTTATCCATAGGTTTTTAAGGCAGTGCCGCGAGCGGCCACTTGAAAACGGTTTTTTCACACAACGTTGGGAAAGATGATGACATCACTCACCCATTTACAGCGGCTGGAAGCGGAAAGCATCCAGATCATGCGCGAAGTGGTCGCCGAGACCGAAAACCCGGTGATGCTCTACTCCGTCGGTAAGGATTCAGCGGTGATGCTGCATCTGGCGCGTAAGGCCTTTGCCCCCTCGCCGCCTCCTTTCCCGCTGCTGCACGTCGATACCCGCTGGAAATTCCAAGCGATGTACGAATTCCGCGACAAGATGGCCGAAGAGATCGGCATGGAATTGATCGTGCATATCAATCCGGAAGGGGTGGAGAAAGACATCAACCCCTTCACTCACGGTTCGGCCATTCATACCGATGTAATGAAGACCGAAGGCTTGAAGCAAGCACTGGACAAGTATGGCTTCGATGCGGCATTTGGCGGGGCACGGCGCGATGAAGAGAAGTCCCGTGCCAAAGAACGCGTGTTCTCTTTTCGCACCGCACAGCACCGCTGGGATCCGAAAAATCAGCGGCCGGAACTGTGGAAGCTTTACAACACGCGCAAGCACCCTAAAGAGTCCATTCGTGTCTTCCCGCTCTCGAACTGGACCGAGCTGGATATTTGGCAGTACATCCACCTGCAGAACATTCCCATTGTTCCGCTTTATTACGCTGCCGAGCGTCCGGTGGTGGAGCGTGATGGCGCGCTGATCATGGTCGATGATGACCGCATGCCGTTGGAACCGGGTGAAGTGCCCATGATGCGCAAGGTACGTTTCCGTACCTTAGGCTGCTACCCGCTGACCGGTGCCGTGGAGTCGGAAGCCGACACGCTACCCGCGATCATTCAAGAGATGCTGTTGACCAAAACATCCGAGCGCCAGGGCCGTGTGATCGACCATGACAGCGCGGCGTCCATGGAGAAGAAGAAGCAAGAGGGGTACTTCTAATGTCGCACTCATCCGATCTGATTGCTGAAGATATCGAGGGCTACCTGAAGTCCCACGAGCATAAAGGTTTGTTGCGCTTCATCACTTGTGGAAGCGTGGACGATGGCAAAAGTACCCTGATTGGCCGTTTGCTGTTCGAATCCAAGCTGCTGTTCGAAGACCAGCTGGCTGCCATCGAAGCCGATTCCAAGAAGTACGGAACGCAAGGCGGTGAGATGGACTTTGCGCTGCTGGTCGATGGCTTGGCCGCTGAGCGCGAACAGGGTATTACCATCGATGTGGCGTACCGCTTCTTCTCCACCGAGAAACGCAAATTCATCGTCGCGGATACGCCAGGGCACGAGCAGTACACCCGCAACATGGTGACCGGGGCGTCTACGGCCGATGCGGCGATTCTGATGGTGGATGCTCGCCACGGCATTCTGACCCAAACCCGCCGCCACAGCTTTTTGATGTCGCTCATGGGCATGCGACACATCATCGTCGCCATCAATAAAATGGACTTGGTGGATTACTCGAAAGCGCGTTACGACCAAATCGTCGAGGAGTACCGCGCGTTCGCCAAGCAGTTGGGGCTTGAAAACATCACCTTCATTCCGATGTCGGCATTGAAGGGCGATAACGTCATCGAGCACAGCGCGAAGATGCCTTGGTACCACGGCACCACGCTGATGGGCTACTTGGAGACCATCGAGGTAGATGACGAGCGCTTGCAGCGTTCACCGTTCCGTATGCCCGTGCAGTGGGTCAACCGCCCGAATCTCGATTTCCGGGGTTTTACCGGTATGATCGCCAGCGGCGTCGTTCGTCCTGGTGATCCTATTCGTGTACAGCCCTCGGGTAAAACCAGCACCGTCTCGCGCATCTATACGTTCGATGGCGATTTGGAGGAAGCGGTCGCCGGGCAATCCATCACGCTGCTGCTCGATGACGAGATCGATATTTCCCGTGGGGACATCATTTCTGGCGTCGACCAGCCGGCACACACGGCCGACCAGTTCGAAACCACGCTGGTATGGATGCATGAGGCGCCGCTGCTGCCGGGACGTCCCTACCTAATGAAACTAGGGACTCAGCTCGTATCTGCTACGGTCACCGATATCAAGTACCAAGTAAACGTTAATACGCTTGAGCACACAGCGGGTAAGCAGCTGGACTTGAATGGGATCGGCGTGTGTACGATTAGCTTGAACCGCGCCGTCGCGTTCGATGCGTATAAAGAGAACCAGGATACCGGTGGTTTCATCCTCATTGACCGTATGACGAACAATACGGTCGGCGCTGGCATGCTGCACTTTGCGCTACGCCGCAGCCAGAACATTCATATGCAGCACGTGGATATCGACAAGCAAGCACGCGC
The DNA here is from genome assembly GCF_056857535.1 of Vreelandella sp. L-25. Taxonomy (NCBI): domain Bacteria; kingdom Pseudomonadati; phylum Pseudomonadota; class Gammaproteobacteria; order Oceanospirillales; family Halomonadaceae; genus Vreelandella; species Vreelandella sp. L-25. Next base: position 78,571 of record NZ_JBSXNH010000053.1, on the reverse strand, counting down.
GCTAGCCAAAGGTCAAAAGCCTGCGGTGCTATGGTTCACGGGGTTGTCTGGCGCGGGTAAGTCGACCATTGCCAACTTGGTGGAAAAGAAGCTGTTTGGTAACGGCCAGCATACTTATTTGCTGGATGGCGATAACGTCCGCCATGGCTTGAACCGTGACCTGGGGTTCACCGATGCCGACCGCGTCGAGAACGTGCGCCGGGTGGCGGAAACCGCCAAGCTGATGGTCGATGCGGGCCTGATCGTCATGTCGGCCTTCATTTCACCGTTCCGCAGTGAGCGGCAGTTGGCCCGTGATCTGTTGGAAGAGGGTGAGTTCATCGAGATTTATGTCGATGCGCCGTTGGACGTGGTGGAAGCGCGTGATCCAAAAGGCCTCTACAAAAAGGCGCGCCGTGGCGAATTGAAGAATTTTACGGGGATCGATTCCGCCTATGAAGCGCCCGAGTCGCCCGACGTTCATTTGAAGACGTCTGAAATGAGTGCCGAAGAAGCCGCCGATGCGGTAATCGAGGCGCTACGTGAGCGCGGCTTGATCAGCTAACGACACGCAGTTGACGTCGCGATAGGGGGTTGGAGTCAGCCTCTGTCGTCATACCGCCAACGACTTAGCATCTTTGGGTTGTTGGCGGTTTTTAATGTCGAATGTAAAGGATGGATACGATGATCGATCAAACACTGCTGGAGGCGGTAGAGCGCATTGCACGCGAGGCGGGCGATGCCATCATGAAGGTCTATGCCCGTGACTTCAGTGTCGAAGAGAAAGAGGATAAAAGCCCACTGACCGAGGCGGATCAAGCGGCGCATCACGTTATCGTGCGTGGCCTTCAGTCGCTGTCGGTTCGCCTCCCGATTCTCTCCGAAGAGGACATGGAAGGGTTTGCGGGCGTGGATGCCGACGGACGCTATTGGCTAGTCGATCCCTTGGATGGCACCAAGGAATTCATCAAGCGTAACGGAGAGTTCACCGTCAATATTGCGCTGATCGAAAACGGCACGCCCGTGCTCGGCGTGGTGACTGCCCCGGCGCTAGGGACGGCTTATGTGGCGGCTGAAGGCGTAGGTGCGTTTAAGGTTGAGAAAGACGGCCAACGTCATGCCATTCGAGTGGCTGGACAGCCTGCTGAAGGCGCCACGTGGCGCGTCGTGGGTAGTCGCTCTCACCCCAGCCCAGATTTAGCGGCTTGGCTGGATAAATTAGGCGAACACGGAATGCTTCCCATGGGTAGCTCACTCAAGCTTTGCCTGATTGCCGAAGGCAAAGCCGATGCGTACCCACGCTTGGGCCCCACCTGCCTTTGGGACACCGGCGCCGCTCATGCGGTCGTGCGCTCTGCAGGTGGACGCGTCGATACCCTGAAAGGCGAACCGCTCAGCTATGCCAACCCCGCTGAAAAGCTAAACCCTTACTTTGTGGTGTGGGGCCACTAAATTACCCATGTTGATAGGTGCCACCGCACTTGAGGTAGGCACCCGTAGCGCGGTGTAAGCGGAGCGCACCCGCGAAGCACTCCGTTAGGAGTGCCGAAGGTGGCACGGTGGTGTGATGATTTGCGGTGGCTTGATCAGGCGGCTAGCGCCGCCTTCGCGGGTGCCTCATTTGCTCGTGCCTCGCAAGATTCGTTACGCCGCGCTACGGGTATGTGCAGTTGCTCTGTGTTGATAGGTATCACGGCACTTGAGGCAGGCACCCGTAGCGCGGCGTAAGCGGAGCGCACCTGCGAAGCACTCCGTTAGGAGTGCCGATGGTGGCACTGTGGTGTGATGATTTGCGGTGGCTTGATCAGGCGGCTATCGCCGCCTTCGCGGGTGCCTCATTTGCTCGTGCCTCGCAAGATTCGTTACGCCGCGCTACGGGTATGTGCAAGCGCCCAGTGTCGGCAATTGAGGTGAGAACCCGTAGCGCGGTGTAAGTGGAGCGCACCCGCGAAGCACTCCGTTAGGAGTGCCGATGGTGGCACCGAGGTGTGATCATTCACGGCAGCTTCATCCAGGCGGCTATCGCCGCCTTCGCGGGTGCCTCCTTCGCTCGTTAATCTCGCTCTTTCGTTACGCCGAGCTACGGGTATGTGCAGTTGCTCTGTGTTGATAGGTATCACGGCACTTGAGATGGGCACCCGTAGCGCGGCGTAAGCGGAGCGCACCCGCGAAGCACTCCGTTAGGAGTGCCGAGGGTGGCACCGAGGTTTGATGATTCACGGTGGCTGGATCAGGCGGCTATCCGCCGCCTTCGCGGGTGCCTCATTCGCTCGTTGCTCTCGCTCATTCGTTACGCCGCGCTACGGGTATGTGCAAGCGCCCAGTGTCGGCACTTGAGGTGAGAACCCGTAGCGCGGTGTAAGCGGAGCGCACCCGCGAAGCACTCCGTTAGGAGTGCCGATGGTGGCGCCGAGGTGTGATGATTTGCGATGGCTTGATCAGGCGGCTATCCGCCGCCTTCGCGGGTGCCTCATTTGCTCGTGCCTCGCAAGATTCGTTACGCCGCGCTACGGGTATGTGCAGTTGCCCAGTGTTGATAGGTTCTACGGTGCTCAAGGGAAGGCACCCGTAGCGCGGTGTAAGTGGAGCGCACCCGCGAAGCACTCCGGTAGGGGGGCAGGCATTCTACTCCCAGTCCATATCGGCGACGTCCGGTATGTCTTGCGCTCCCCAGTCTGGCTCGTACCATCCCTTCTTGACGCATTGGTGAAAGCTGGACCATTGCCATTCGCGGGGGGACTGCGCCCAGCCGTGCTTCACTGGGTTGTAATGGATGTAATCCATGTGGCGCTGCCAATCGTTCTCATCGCGGATGACGTGCTCCCAAAATCCACGCTGCCAAGCATGTGGGCTGCCGGGGGGAAACAAAAATTCTTGAGAGGCATACTTTTTGACGTCTCTCCATCGGGAGGAGTAATCCGCATCTCCTTCGGGGAGTGTCCAGATACAGTGCAGGTGGTCGGGCATCAGGACGAAGGCGTCCATGGTGAAGGGGCGTTCTTCTTTCACGCGACGGAAGGCCCGGCCCAGGGCGTTGATGTTGAGGTGGTCCGCCAGGAGCGGTTGGCGGCCGTAGGTTACCACTGTGAAGAAGTAGGTGCCGCCGGGGATGTGCGCGCGTCGGTAGGTGGCCAAGGGCTGCTTCCCTGCAGTGAATTTAGGGTAAGCGTACCTTGATTGGGAAGGGAGTGCATCTTTCGTGCGGGGGGGGGTTACCTGTGCCCGATGTTGGCGATGACCCCGTAGCGCGGTGTAAGCGGAGCGCACCCGCGAAGCATCCCGTTAGGGATGCCGATGAAGCCATATGTGTGAGCGGTGGCGCGGTTGCTTGTGGTGGCGTGATCAGGGCGGCTGGCGCCGCCCTTCGCGGGTGCCTCATTTGCTCGTGCCTCGCAAGATTCGTTACGCCGCGCTACGGGTATGTGCAGTTGCTCTGTGTTGATAGGTTTTACGGCACTTGAGATGGGCACCCGTAGCGCGGCGTAAGCGGAGCGCACCCGCGAAGCACTCCGTTAGGAGTGCCGAGGGTGGCACCGAGGTTTGATGATTCACGGTGGCTGGATCAGGCGACTATCCGCCGCCTTCGCGGGTGCCTCATTTGCTCGTGCCTCACAAGATTCGTTACGCCGCGCTACGGTTGATCATTCACCGTTTACCATCATTCGCCATTCGCCATTCGCCATTCGCCATTCGCTTCACCGCTTTTCCAAGCTTTCAACCGGTAGTTCTACGTGTTGTGGGCGTTGAAGGACGTTGAGCAATACGATGGCGCGTTCTTCGCCTTTGCAGCGGGTGAAGATGGCTTCTAGATCTTTGAAGGGGCCGTCGGTGATGGTGACTTTTTCGCCAGCGGTGAAGTAACTGTGGCTGCCTTCTTGGCGATGGGGTTGGGCACGCAGGGTGTCGACGAGGGCGTCGGGTACGGCGATGGGCGTGTTGCCAAAGGTGAGCAGGCGCAGGACGCCACGCGTAGAGCGGATGGGCCGCCAGTTGCTGACGACCTGGTCTAAACGGATGAATAGATAGTAGGGAAACAGCGGCTCGGTGACGGTGGTGAGCTTGCCTTGGCGTTTGCGTTTTACATCCAGCACCGGGTGAAACACCTCGTATCCTTGATTAGAGAGGTGTTCCGCCGCGCGAAAAGATTCGCTGCCTTTGCACTGAATGACGTACCAGTGGGCAGTGCTGGTCTCGATTGTTTCTACTACCATTGACTTTTTCCTATTGCCCAGTGGCTCCCTAGTTTAACGTGCCACCTTCTAGGCGGCTATCGCCGCCTCCGCGGGTGCCTCTTTCGCTCGTTGCTCTCGCTCTTTCGTTACGCCGCGCTACGTGGCTCCATTGCACTTAAGCGGGCACCTGTAGCGCGGTGTAAGCGATAGCGCACCCGCGAAGCACTCCGTTAGGAGTGCCGAAGTTGGCACTGTGGTGTGATGATTTGCAGTGGCATCATCCAGGCGGCTATCCGCCGCCTTCGCGGGTGCCTCATTTGCTCGTGCCTCGCAAGATTCGTTACGCCGCGCTACGGTGTTGGCATTCACCATTCACCATTCACCATTCACCACGAATCACATCCCTTTTGCCAACAGCTTTTCAAGCACGTCTAATGTTTCATCGATATGGGCTTGGGTGTGTTCGCAGGAGAGGAAGAAGCGTAGGCGGGCGCTTTTTTCGGGGACGGCGGGGTAGAGGATGGGTTGGACGTTGATGTCTTTTTCGAGCAGGGCGTTGGAGAGCCTGGCGGCCAGGGGCGAGCTGCCGACGATGACGGGGACGACGGCGGAGCCGATGCTGTGGCCGGTGTCCATGCCGCGTGCTTGCGCCTGTTCGAGGAAGTAACGGGAGATGGCCTGTAGCTTGGCGACCCGCTCGGGTTCTTGGGGCATCAGCTCCAGTACCTTGAGCGAAGGGGCGGCCACTTGGGCGGGCATACCAACGCTGTACAAAAAGCCCGGTGCGAAGTAGCGCAGCGTCTCGACTAGCGCAGTGCTACCCGCGATGTAGCCACCGCAGCCGGAAAGCGTTTTGCTCATGGTGCCCATCCAGATATCGACATCGGTGGGGTCAATGGCAAAGTGTTCCCGCAGGCCCAGGCCGGTTTCTCCCATCACGCCGAAAGAGTGGGCTTCATCGACCATTAGCCAGGCTTGATGGCGCTGTTTGAGGGCGATAAAACGCGGCAGGTCGGGGATGTCGCCGTCCATGCTGTAGAGCCCTTCGATCACTATCAACACACGCTCGAACTGGTGGCGGTGTTGGGTGAGCAGTGCTTCCAGGGCGTCCGGGTCGTTGTGGCTAAACGACATGCGTTTGGCGCCCGAGAGCTGCGCGCCCACCAACGAGCTATTGTGGATGTACTCGTCGTGGAGGATCAGATCCTTGGGGCCCAGCAGGTAGCCTAGCGTGGAGACGTTGGTGGCGTGACCGCTGACGAAGGCCACGGCATCTTCCACGGCATACGCCTTGGCGATGGCCTGTTCCAGCTCGCCATGAATGGGCCGCTCGCCCGAGACCACACGGCTGGCAGATACCGAAGTGCCGTAGTGCTGGGCGGCCTCGCAGGCGGCGTGGATGACCCGCGGGTCGCCGGAGTAACCCAAGTAGTTGTAGCTGGCAAAGTTGATGCAGGTGCGGCCATCCATCACGCTCGTGGCCCCCGCCAGGCCCTCATGTACCTTGAAGAAGGGCACCTCCAGGCCGAGCTGCTCAGCGCCTTGGCGCATCATCATGAGCTGCTGATAGCCTGGGTGCGCATCGAAGCGCGTAAAGCGCTCGGGCACGGAACGGGCTGCCCCCGCGCCTTGGGCGCTGGGGGCAGAGGGAGCGGCGGCTCTGGCGGTGGGGCGCTGGCGCGCTTTTTCCAGAAGCTGGCGTTTTAACTCAGAACGCTTGGCGGTCATGGTGTCTCGGTCGCAGGGGAGGATGCGGGCTCGCTGTTGATGCCATCCGCGCCGTGGCGGGCGGCCAGAGAGGCTAACGCATCTTGCGGCGACTCTTCAACGTCTTCATCGTGCTGGTGGAGCTTCTGAATCAGCACACCTGCGAGCTTGTCGAGGGTGGAGGCTTCGCTGAGGACCATGACCGGCACTTGAACGCCCAGGCGGTTCTCGATGGCCGTCATTAACTCGACCCCCATAAGCGAGTCGAAGCCCATGTCGTAGACCGAGCGGTTCACATCGATTTTTTCTTCATCGATGAGCAGAATGCTGGCCAGTTCGGCGCGCAGCAGTTCGGTGATCGTGCTGTGCAGCTCTTCCGGCGAGAGATCTGCCAGCAGCGCGCTGATGTCGTCGTCGCTATCCAGGCTACCGTCGTCGTCGCTGGCGCGGGCAATTTCGTCGAAACGCGGGGTGTCGGAGGTGGGCAGGAAACGCGCCAGTGCGCCCCATTCCAGCTCCAGCACGCCCAGGCTTGGCCCAGGCGTCAGCAGCATTTGCTCCAGCACCTTCAGGGCGTCGTCGGAACGCAGCGCCGAGCCTCCCAAACGCTCTTGGAGGGCGTCGCGGGTGCGGGTGTTGCGGGCCAGGAAGCCGACGTCTTCGATGGCACCCCAGCGCACGCAGGTGGCCGGTAGACCTTGGGCACGACGGCGGGCCGCGAACGCTTCGAGCCAGTGGTTAGCGGCCACATAGTTGGCTTGGCCTGGGTTGCCAAACAGCGTGGTCGCCGATGAATAGAGCACGAAGAAGTCAAGGGCTTCGTTGGCTGTCAGCGCTTCCAGGTGTTTGGCACCGTCGATCTTCGGTGAGAGCACTTTGTGAATCCGCTCGGCATCCAGGTTGCGAATCAGACCGTCGTCGATCACCGTAGCGGCATGCACGATGCCACGCAGCGGGCTTAGCTCACTTTTCGCGCGTTCCAGCACCTTGGCCAGCGCATCGCGGTTGGTAATGTCGCAAGCCGCTGCCAGCACTTTCACGCCTTGGGCTTCGAAGTCAGCCACGGCTGCTTGCGCTTCTTCACTGGCCGGGCCGCTGCGGCTGAGTAGAATCAGCTCCCGCGCGCCTTTATCGACCAGCCATTGTGCAGTTTTCAGACCAAACCCGCCCAAGCCGCCGGTCACCAAGTAACTGGCATCGCTGGGCAATGCCATGCGGGCGGTGCCTAGCTGCTCCTGGCGTGGCGGGGCAATGGGCTGTTCGTAAGTCACCACCACCTTGCCGATCTGGCGCGCCTGCTGCATGTAGCGGAAGGCATCGATGACTTGGCTATGGCTAAAGGCGGTAAACGGTAGCGGGCTCAGCGTGCCGTCGTTGAACAGTGCCATCATTTCGCCGAACAGGCGCTGGGTGAGGGCCGGTTGCACTTTCATCAGCTGGTCGGAGTCGATCCCGAAGTAGCTCAGGTTGTTGCGGAACGGGCGCAGGCCGATATGGGTGTTTTCATAGAAGTCGCGCTTGCCTAGCTCCAGGAAACGACCAAACGGGCGCAGGGCGCGCAGGTTCTGGTTGATGGCTTCACCGGCCAGGGAGTTGAGGACGACATCGACGCCCTCACCCTGGGTATCTTCGAGGATCTCTTCTGCGAAGGTGAGCGAGCGGGAGTCGTAAAGGCGCTCTTCGCCCATTAGGCGGAGGAAATCACGCTTCTCTTCCGAGCCCACCGTGGCGTAAATCTCGGCCCCCATCCACTGGGCGATTTGTAGCGCGGCAATGCCCACACCGCCTGCAGCGCCGTGAATCAGCACTTTTTCGCCGGGTTCTAAACGCGCCAAGTGTTTTAGCGCGTAGTACACGGTAAAAAAGGTCGTCGGGATGGTGGCGGCAGCGGCGTAGCTGACGCCTTCCGGCAGGGGCGCCACGGCGTGCTGGCTGGCCATCAGGCGGTCGCTGAAGCTGGCGGGACCAAACCCCACAACACCTTGGCCGGGTGTCAGGTGGTGCACGTTACTGCCCACGGCCATTACTTCGCCGGAGAACTCAAGCCCTAGAGTAGGGCCAGCAAAGCCGTTCTCAATCGCTTCATCTGAGAGCAGGCCCAGGGTGTACATCACATCGCGGAAGTTGAGGCCAGTTGCTTTGACGCGTACTTCGACGTCATCCGCGCCTAGCTCTGGCAGTTGGCGCGGCCGCCACTGTAGCTGGCGCAGTTGGCCGGGCAGGGTAAAGCCCAGTGTCATGGCTTGGCGTGGCGCTTCGCTGTCGGCGGTTTGCGGATGCGGCGCAGGCAGCGTGCGTAGGCGCGTGGCGAAGCGGGTGCCTTCCTGGGTAATCACCAGCTCGTTTTCGCTATCCGGTTCAGCGATAGAGGCTGCCGCGATGGCTAACGCGGCCGCGCTGGGGGTATCAGGCAGGTCGATGAGGGTGACGCTGTGGCCAACGGCTTCGTTGGCCAGCGAGCGGCCAAAGCCCCATAGCGCGGCGTCATCGGCGCGTTGATAGCCTTGAGTGGCTAGCCATAGCGTCACGGCACTGCCTTGCGCTTCCAGTCCGCTGGCTTCTAGCGCCAATGACCACTGCTGTGCGCCAAAGCAGCGTTGGGTTTGGGCTGACGTGGCCGTGCTACCCAGTTCACGCAGGTCAAGCACGTTCAGTGCCGCAGGTGTTTCGGGCAGGTCGGCAAGCGCTTCGTTGAGCAGCGTTTGCGGCGCTGCATCGCTGATGCGAAGCCATACGCTGTGGCCTGCATGACTATTCAACTGTTCGGCCAACGCTGCCGCGAGCGCTTCTTGCTGAACATCGGCCACCAGCAGCGTTTGAGTGGTGGATGCCTGAACGTTGGCGTCGTTGTGCTCTGTTTGTTGCGCGTGCAGCAGGTAAGCGCCGCTCTCTTCTAACTCGAGAGGCGCGGAGACGCTCAGCCCCTGGCTACTCAACCACTCGATGAGCGTGCTCTGTTCGAGCGCCGCTTGGTCGATGCCCGGTGTTGCCAGCAGGTCATCCAGCCAACGGCTGGGATGAAGGCCAATCACCATGATCTGTGCGCCTGGGGCCAGTTGAGCGGGCAGGGCGTCGATCAGCTGGCGTGTGCGCTCGGGCTGGGTGACATCCGCGCTGACAAACGCAAGCTGTGCCTTTTGCGCAGCTGTCAGTGCCGGTAGCGCCTCGTCTAATGACTGAATGTCCATCAGCGGGTAGCGCTCTTGCAGCTGTTCCGCCTGGTGGCGCGCCGTGTCGCTCGTGGTGAGCGCGCGGTAGCGATAACGGTCGTTCGTAGCCGGGGCGCCGTGGGCAAGCTGTTCCAGCAAGCGCTGGCCCAACGCGGGCGCGCAGGGGCCTGCTTCCAGTAGATTGAGGTGCTGTCCATCCGGCAAAGTAGCCAGAGAGGCGTCCATCAGCGCGCCTAGCTCGCGCGCCAGTACTTGCCAGCCATTTTCACCGATCAGTACCCGGTTGATGCCAGCCAAGTGCTCGGCACTAATGCCCAGGCTTTCCAGCGTATCACGGCCATTGAGTAGCGGTTCACGGTGCAGGCCCAAGCGGCCGACGAGGTGAATGGGCGCGAAGTAGTCGGGATACTCCTGCACCAAGAGCTGCCAAATGGTCTCTGGCGCTGGGGGTTCGTCGTCGCCGCCGCCATTAGCCTGCTGGAAGAAGGCCTCGCTAAGGCTATCGAGCAGGGGGGCAACTTCTTGCGCATAGCGCTGGCCAGTGCTGGCGGTGTAAGCATCGCTCAAGCCCATCAGGCGCGTCAGTGCGTCTGCGGGAAGCGGTAGCGCGGCGGCTTTCAGCGGTGCGGGCGTGAGCTCCACGTCTAAATAGCTAAAGTGTTGGTGGTGCGCGCGGTTGAGGCGAATGGCCTTGAAGCGTGTTTGGCTCAGCACCGCCACGGCGCGGCCTTGGGCATCGTAAAGCTCGAAGTCCGCCGTGAAAGAGTGCGGAGCGCGCTTGCCCATGACCGCACGCGCCAACACCGGCGTGCCTGCCTCGGCATTGACTTGGATACGACCGACGCGCACCGGTACGAAGGCGAGTTGGGCGGCGAATTCACTGTGCTGTGCCAGCGCCAGCAGCGGAATGAACATTTGGAAAGCGCTATCCAGAATGCCCGGATGCACGTGTAGCGTGTTTAACTGAGCCGCTACCGCCTCTGAGAGAGCGATTTCCCCAATGACGCTATCGCCCTCGATCCAGCCGCGTTGAATCGCCTGAAACGCAGGGCCATAGTGCAGGCCAATGCGTTCGGCCATGTGCAGATGCTCGTCCAGGGTGTAGTCAGCATCACGTTTGGGTAGCGCTGGCGCCCTGCGGTTGAGCAGGAAGCCGCGGCTTTCGCGCATCCGGCGTGCCACGGCATTGAGCTGCCACTCGCTTCCCGTGGCGGGCTCACGGGAGTGGATGGTCAGACGTCCATCATCGGGGTCGAGGGTGAGACGCATGGTACGGCCATTGGGCCCGTCCAGCAGCAGCGGGGCACGAATTTCCAGCTCTTCGATATCGAGAACCGGCGTCTCTTTCTGCTGTAGCGCGGCGGCCAGCGCCAGCTCGACGAAGCCCGCGCCGGGGAAGACGGCCCCTTCACCCACCACATGGTCGGCCAGCCAAGGCTGCCGCTTGGTGTCTAGCTGGCTTTCCCAGGTGTGCTCTTGCTGCGCTAATGGGTAACCCAGCAACGGGTGCTGGTAATAGCGTGATAGCAGGCCTTGGCCGTCGTTGGTGCCTTGAACCCATAGGTGAGTGCGCTGCCATGAGTAACGGGGCAGCAGGACGCGCTGGCCCTCCACGGGGAAGAAGCGCTGGCTGTTGACGCTTAATCCGCTGAGTAGCAGCTGGCTGAGCGTGCGGTTCAAGCCCTCTAACCCTGGCTTGTGGCGCTCGATGGTGCCGAAGACTAAGCCGCTGCGCTCTTGCTGGCGCAGCGATTCGTTGAGATAGCGGCGTAAGATCGGGTGCGCCCCGACTTCGACGAAGACGTTGTAACCCTGCTCGATGAGGGCGGTCGCTGCGCTATCGAAGAGCACCGGCTCGCGGATGTTGAGCCACCAGTAGTGGGCGTCCAGTTTCGTGCCTTCACTGAGCGCGCCTGTCACCGTAGAGAAATAGGGGATCTCTGTGGCTTGGGGCTTGATGTCCGCAAGAGCATCAACCACGCCTGACTGGATGCTATCCATGGCGGGGCTATGGAAGGCGTAATCCAGCGGCAGGCGTTTGGCAAAGGTGCCTTCGGCGCTCAGTGCGGCTTCCAGCTCGCTAAGCTGGCCGCGGTCGCCTGCTAGGGTAATGCCTTTAGGGCTATTAATGCCTGCTAGGCTTACGCGGTCAAATGCTGGTTTGGCAAGCCAAGGGGCGATCTCTTCAGCGCTCATCGCCACTGCGGTCATCTCACCCAAGCCACGGGTTTTGCCTTGGAAATCGCTGCGGTAATAGATGACTTTGACCGCATCTTCCAGGCTGAGCGCGCCGGAGGCCCAAGCGGCGGCAACTTCGCCCACGCTGTGACCAAACACGGCAGCAGGGGTAATGCCTTGGGCTTTTAGCCACTCGGTGAGCGCCACTTGCAGGGCAAACAGCGCAGGCTGAGCGATTTCGGTGCGTACAAAGCGGCTCTCTTCGCCTTCTAGCTGGTTACGGCCTGCTAATTCGTCACGCAGTGAAAAGCTGCCGTAGCGCTGGAACAGGGCGTCGACGCGGTCAATGGCAGCAGTGAAGTCGGCGTCGGTATCCAACAGGTCGTGGCCCATGGTTTCCCACTGGCAGCCGTTACCGTCATAAACGAACACCGGGCCCCTGGCGTTGGCGAGGCGCTCCAGCGTCATGACCTGGCTGGCTTCGCCTTCGGCAAACTGACGCAGTGCCGTGGCTGCTTCTTCTGCACTGCTGGCAAAGCAGAGTGCGCCGTGGCTGTGCTGCTCACGGTGGTGATAAAGCGTATGGGCTATATCGTAAAAATCCTGCCCGGATACCTGCAGGTGCTTGGCCAGCGCCAGCGCATTGTCGGTCAAGGCTGCTTCACTGCGGGCGCTAAGGCGAATGGGCAGCGGGGTAGTGGGTGTTTGGCGAGGCGCTGCCGCTTTTTCCGGTGCGCTCTCCAAAATGACGTGGGCGTTGGCGCCACCAAAGCCAAACGAGTTGATGCCAATCACCAAACGGCCTGTGGGTTTCAGCGGCTGGGCTTTGGTGACCACGCTCAAGTTCCATTCGTCGAACTTGATGCGCGGATTCAGCTTGCGAATACCAATGGTCGCGGGCACCTCGCGGTGCTGCAGGCTATAAAGCGCTTTGGCAAGCCCCGCCACGCCCGAGGCGGTTTCCAAGTGGCCGACATTACTTTTTACCGAACCAATCGGCAGCGGCGTTTGCCGATGTTTGCCAATGGCCTCGCCAATGGCGCGGGTTTCGATGGGGTCGCCAACGGCGGTGCCGGTACCGTGGGCTTCTAAATAGTCGATCTCATCGGGGGAGATGCCCGCTTGCTCGTAGGCGCGACGCATCAAGTCGGTTTGAGCGCTGGTGTTGGGTACCGTCAGGCCGGATTTATGACCGTCGGTATTCACGGCTGACCCGGCGACCACGGCCAGAATGTTATCGCCATCGGCAACGGCTAGGTCGTAGTCCTTGAGCAGGAATATCCCAGCGCCTTCTGAGCGCACGTAGCCGTTGCCCGCTTCATCGAACACTTGGCAGCGGCCGGTGGGCGAGAGCATGCTGGCTTTAGAGAAAATGATAAAGCCGTAGGGGTGCAAGTGCAGGCTGATACCGCCCGCCAGTGCCATGGTCGTTTCACCGCTGCGAATGGATTGGCAAGCCTGGTGAAACGCCACCATGGAGGACGAGCACGCGGTATCCAGCGACATACTGGGGCCATGCAAGTCAAACACATAAGAGAGTCGGTTGGAGGCGATGCTCGAGGTGTTGCCCGTGGCGGTCGAAGCATCAATAGCCGACATGTCATCGGCTAAACGGTAAGAGTAGTCAAGACTGGCGACGCCCAGGAAAACGCCGCACTGGCTGCCACGCAGAGTGCTGGGCACAATGCCGGCGCTTTCCATGGTTTCCCAGGCGAGCTCTAGCAGCATGCGCTGCTGCGGGTCCATATTGGCCGCTTCGCGTGGGGAAATACCGAAAAACGCTGCGTCGAACCCGCTGATATCGCCCAGGCTACCCGCAGCAAAGGTGACGCTGGTGCCAGGGTGGCGTTTATCTGGGTGCCAAAAGGCTTCATGGCTCCAGCGATCTGGGGCCACTTGGGTGACGAGGTCTTTTTCGGCTTGCAGGTCTTGCCAGAACGTTTCAGGGGTGGTGCCGGGGAAACGATGGGCGGCACCGATGATGGCCACACGTTTAGTCATTCTTGCTCCTGAGGTTCTGGTTCTGCCTTGATCACATCGTTACTTATATCGCGTCCAAACACTTGTTTAAATAGCCGGACGCCAAGTTCGTTGGCTGCTATTCCCTGCAGCGGTTGCTCGGCAGGCATTTGGTCAGGCGGTGTTGGTTGCGTTGACCATATCATGTATGGGGTGCTGCCCGTAGGGGGCATGAAGTACCCATACGCATCGGGCAGTATAGGGACGTGGTCGCCATACCAGCTCAGTATTCCAGGCCTCGTGCTCTCGTTTAGCGCTGTTTTAACGCTTGCCAGCATTTGATCAGCTTCACCTAAATGGTGCAAGTAAACGGCGAGCTCCCGCAGATGGCCTGGAAGCGGCCACGCGGCGTTCGGCAGCGTATCGGCCAAACGTGCCTGTTGGGGCGCTTCCAGATGCAGCGGGCCGTGGTTTTCCATGGTGATCACAAAAATAAATAGCGGCCTATTATCGTCATCTTTCAGCAGGCGTCCAACCTTTCGTGCCACGGCTCGGTCGCCTATGTACTGCCCGTGCTTATCGCTGCTGCTAAACGCGCTGATATCGATAAAGGTATCAAAGCCTAGCTGCGGAATGACCTTGTCGCGCATGTAAAAGGTAGCGGGGTAAGGGTGCACGCAAATAGTGCGGTAACCCTGCGCGCGAAAAGCGCTCGCCACGCTGGGCAGCGGGTAACGGCTTAGCGTGCGGTAGGGGTTGAACTGGCGGGCACCCCAGGCGCTGGGTGCCAACCCCGTGAGCACGGCGCATTCGGTGCGTACGGTATTGGCCCCCCAGGCCGGCACGCTCAACTCGCCCTTTTCGACGGCCTCGGTAAAGGTGGTGTCGAAATGTTGCAGTAGCGTCGGCGCAACCTCTGGACACCATGGGCGCGGATCGAAAAATGATTCGCTCTGGACCAGGACGACATTGGGTCGCTCGGCGCTATCTGGTGAAGCGACGGCACTGGGCTGGCTGGCAGCCGCGTAGGGGGATGCCAAAGGGTCAGGCGGTGACGAGCGCATCAATGCTACCCCATAGGCCCAAAGGCTGGCATATAGCCCCACGCGATGTAGATCCTCGACCGGTTGCAGGGACATGGCGCCGAGTGAGCGTAAACCAACGGCTACCAGCACCGCCCCGAGCCCGGCGAGCAGTCCGTTGCTTTGTAAAAAGAGCACGGTGCTCCACTGGCTAACCAGCGACGGCTCCACATAGAGAAAGCTGCCAATGGCGATGGCCCCCGCGCTGCTGGCCGCGATGGCGAGGCCAATGCCAAAAAACGGGACATAAAGCCGTGGGTGCAGGATGGCGTCCCAGAAGTACTCGAAGTCGTGGCAGATGAACGGTTCGTTGAGCGTTTTGGACTTGGTATTGCTTGACTGGACCACCACGAGCTGGAGTGACAGCACGAAGACCACGGCAAACCAGGGACGCTGGAGCAGCAGCGTGAAAAGCCCAAATAGCAGTAGCCAACTGCCGAGATGGATCACATTGGCTGCCATCGGCCGCTGCCAGAGAGGAGCAGGCCGTGGAGACAGCAGCGCTTCGAACGCTAGGCTGAACACTAGCCCGATGAAGAGCGGCAGGCTAAGCGATAGGAGCAGGTGGCCAAGCATCTTACCGGCCTCCTACATGATCGAAACCCAGTCGTTTGATGAGCCACTGCGACACGCCTGCTGGCAAGACGGCCAGCCACCAAGTGCCGAAGTTGAGCGGAAACGGGAAGCTGACTCGCGCACGGTTGGCGCGAATGCCACGAATGATCACTTTGGCGGCTCGTTCGGGTGGCCACTCAAAGGGCTTGGGGCCAGGCATGGCATTGCACATGGGGGAGGTGACGTAGCCGGGCATGACGACCGTTACCCCGATGCCGCAGGGGGCGAGCAAGCCGCGCAAGGCTTCGCCATACGCTTTGATGCCCGCTTTGCTGGCACTGTACGTGGGCGTGCTGGGTAGTCCATGCCAACCTGCCAGTGAGCTAATGAATACCAGTTGGCCGCTACCCCGTGCGCGCATGGCGGGTACCAAGTGCTGCGCCATGGCAATGGGGGTGGTGAGGTTGATGTTCAGCAAGGCTTGAACATCGGCCCAGGGCTCGAGCTCGCCCAACTGCTCAGGATGTGTGTTCTTGCCTGCGTTGGCGATCACGATATCCGGCAACTGCTCGGCACGGAGTGTGGTGATCCACTGCGCTAGTGCCTCCTCATCAGTGAGGTTGATGGAGGAGAGCGACACGTCAGCCCCTTTTTCTCGACAGGCGTTAGCCACGTCCTCTAAGGCGCTGACGTTGCGTCCATGCAGAATCAGATGCGTCTGGGGCGTCGCATACGCCTTGGCGAGCGCTCCGCCGATGGCCCCCGTGGCGCCGGTAATCAGCACGCGGCGTGTGTGTGGTGTCTTTGTCGAGTACGTTGCATCAACACTCACAGCAGCTTCTCCAGAGGGGATGGGCAGGCCTCTAATATGTGCGCAGCATTATTGACCGCAAGATCGATACTGGGCTGGCAGTAAAAACCGCCGTTTACCTGGGCGGTATGCATCACGGTATTGCGAAAATAGCCGAACAATTCGGCACTGGGCGGTGGTGGCTGGTGCCAAAACTCCTCCAGCGCGCCTTCGTAGGTAAGCCCTGCCAGATTATAAATGGGGTCGCTGAGCGCAAAGGTAGGGCAGTGTGATTCCAGTGAGACGATGCCCACGGTACTGTTCACCGTGACGGTGCCCACTGCATGCTTGATCAGCGCATTCAGATCGCCGGACTCGAGGTACACGATGTGCCCATCCAAGCCGTAAAAGTCTGAGAGACGTTGAATGATGGAGGGGTAATCCACGAGTCCCATATCGAGCGGGTGGTTCTTGATGCACAGCAAGGCATCGCTTGGTGCATGTTCGGCAAACGAGCCCATCACGTGGTCCATGACCTCTTCCATGTTGGCGTAGGGAGAGTGGTCACGAATTTGCGCATCGGTATTTAGCTGTAACGGCAGCATGAAGTAGGGCTTGCCACTTCCGATCAATCGCTTAATCCGCGCTGCATCGCGTTTTTTCCACTGTTTGAGCAGCGTGAAGCGCTTTAGGTAGCCCGCATACTCCACCGGTGCGGTAATGGGCGCGTGGTTGCGATAGCGCGGTGCGACCAGGGGGTTCGCCAGACCGGCGACATGGTACGCCACATCGTGCATGGCGCGGATTTTAAACGATGAGCGAAAGCGTACTGGAGAGGGAAGCTCAGGTAACACTTTGCCCGTTTCATAAAACCAGGTGGGATCGCGAGGCAGCAGCGAGTGGCCGTTGACTCCCTCACGTTCCAGCGTGATCCAAAAGGGGCGGAAGTAGCCCTCTTCAAACACGTGGGTGCGAATGCCTGCGGCCGGGGCTTGGTCGACCGCTGGGCGGTGCACGGGACGCCGGTCGCCGAACAGGACTTGGTCGGTAATGCCGTAGCGTTGCCATAGAGAGGTGACGTAGGCGGGCAGCTCGCTCAGAGGGCCACGAAACAAGTGGCTATGGCTGTGCGTGCGCTGCCAATAGAGGAGGTCGCCCGCGTTGAAGTGTACTTTCACCACGCGGTGGCCGTCGTCGGTGAGGCGGCGGGCTAAGCGTTGGTAAAAGGGCGAGCAAACGCCTTGTAAGAATAAGAATGCGCGCTTCTG
Source organism: Vreelandella sp. L-25 (assembly GCF_056857535.1). Taxonomy (NCBI): domain Bacteria; kingdom Pseudomonadati; phylum Pseudomonadota; class Gammaproteobacteria; order Oceanospirillales; family Halomonadaceae; genus Vreelandella; species Vreelandella sp. L-25. Next base: position 61,711 of record NZ_JBSXNH010000053.1, on the reverse strand, counting down.
CTTCAACTCAATGGCTTCCAATCAACAAGTTACGATAGCAGCGATAAAGGCGCTGCTTCCATGTAAGTAGCGGTGTTTGTGCAGTAGATTGTTGTAACTTTGCCCGCTCCAATAGGCTGACGACGGTCTCGGCATTGCAAAGCTGACCAGAGGTGGGGTCGATGTAATTGGGGTACAGCAATAGCGTGCCAGCAACCAAGGCATCCAAGGTGAGTGTACGGTTACGCCTTGGGCAGTGCATGGCATCGTGCGTTAATCCCCAGCCTGCGTAAAATGGCAAACCATAGGTCGTCACTTGACGATGACGCAACAGGGCTTCAAAACCGGTCAGCGAGCTCATTGTATGCACGGCATCCACGCGCTCTAGCAAAGCGGTGATGTCGACGTGGCTGGCGTCCAAATCATACAGGCGTTTGGCATCAGTATCGAGTTTGCCTACTCGAGCCCCGCTGATCACATCAGGGTGTGCTTTGTAGATGATGAAAGCGTTCGGCTGAGATTGGCGCACGGCTTTTAGCAGCGCGCTATTGGTGCGGATCTTCGGTGAGCCGGTGGCGATGGACGCATCACTCTCGACTTGTCCCGGCACTAAAATGACCGTTCGATGATCGGGTAAGGCAACGTCAGCCGCCCCAGGCACGTTATATTTCGATAGCTTCAGGGTAACGAGGCGCTGGCGCAATTCGCCGGCCCTGGCCAGTAAGTCATCGCTAAATTCATGCTCGTTGAGCAGCGTTTCCAGGTCGCTTGGCTGACTGGGGTCGTAATAAATACCGTGGCGATCTATCACCAGTGACAAGGGTTGAGTGAGGTCGACACCCAGGCCTACCGAGCGGATAAAACCGTCTTCCATGCGCCAAAGATGAGGCAACAGTTCGCTGTGCTGCGTTTTGAAGGTGCCGTCGATACGGCTCGACCATACCAGCAGCCGTTGAGGCTCGACGGCTTGATGGGGGAGTCTCTTTTGATAACGAACGCGGGCAGCAGGGCCCAGAAAATCGCTGATAAAACGTCGCTTCCAAGAGGAGAAGCCGCAAGCGAGCCATGCGCCTCTCAACCGTTCTTGCTGACGCTTTTGGTCAGCGATGAGGTGTATCGTCTCTTCCAGCGTGGATGGCTGGCCCGTGTAGGGGTTAGCGTAACGGCAATTGCGAAGATAGGCTGCCGCGAATACTTCTGGTAATGTACGAGAACGCGTGCGCCGCGGGCAGGGGAGTTGGTCTTGGGTCAGGCCCCAGCCAGCATAGAAAGGGGTGCCAAAGCAGTGGACACGTTTGCCCGCCATAAGCGCTTCGAAGCCAAGCTGGCTAGTCACCACATAGACGTCGTCGACTTGGTCGAACAGGGCCCAGGGGTTGATATCTTCGCTGATGACCTGGCAGCGCGGGTGTTGAAGAGCGCTGGTAAGGTGCCCTTGCTTTTTACCCGCAATCACATCGGGATGAATTTTGACCAGCACTTTGGCCTGGGGGTGATAGGCCAGTGCGTGTTCCAGCATGGCTGAAAAACTGGCGGCGCTCGCGCCACCGTACTCGATGGATGCATCCCCCGCCGTTTGGTCGACCACTAACACGCTGGCGCCACTAGCGCTCAAAGGCTTGTCCGGCGCATGGTTATATTTCGATAAGCGATAACGCTTTAGTAAGGCGATGCAATGTTCGGCCCTGGATACTTCTTCCGACGAAAAGTCGGCGGTCGCTAGCCACTGCTCTAGGTCGCTGGGTCGTGAGGCGTCGTAATAAATGCCGCTGTAATCCACTACGAGACTATGCGGTTGGTAACCGGCACTACTAAGCCCTAAAGAGCGTAAAAAACCATCTTCCAGGGCGACGTAGGGAAGACGACGCTTGTTGGCGTAGCGCCTCGCTCGGCGGCTGGTAGGTTTCAACCCCCATCCAATGACGGCGTCTGGTTGGGCACTGAGGGGATGAAGCGGAAGGACGTCGTCGAATTCTCTTAAAAATGCGGCGAGTGGTGTGATGCTGCCAATGCCTTTAGAGGTGTAACCCGCCGTACGTTTTGCCATGGAGTGTGCCGAAATGTTTTGTCGGGTGGTTTGCGAGATAGGCGGCGAACATACGTGAAATAAGCGTGGTTATCAATTCGCACGCGCTTGGCTTAGAAAATAGCTAAGTTGATTTGTCTCAACGCGCACATTTCAGTTGTTTTTGATAAGTTATTTCTTTCGAGCCATGATAGCGTCTGAACTCGCGAGCCCCACTCAAGGAAAGTTAACGAAATAGGGTTTTCTGGTGCGCCTAGCCCCCCCGATCCATCGACTGATTACGTTTCGTTCGCTAAAAAGCCGGCTGCTGCTGGGGCTTTCCTGTGCGCTGGCCATCTTGGCAGGGGCCGTGCTGGGCATGGCGTGGCAGGTCGGCAAAATCATGGTGCACGAGACCAATATCGCCCACCTGCGCTATGAAGCCGATTTGCTGGCCGATGAGATTACTCAGCAGGTGAATCAGCGCATCACTGCGCTGGAGCTGTTGAGCAGCGCCATGGGGTCCGCCAACGAAACGAGTTGGTTATCGTATGAGCTGCAGAAAAACGATGCCTTGCTCTCCTGGTTCGATGGACTGATTGTGAGTGACGAGTATGGTGAGATCGTGGCGGACTGGCCCAGTGTGGTGGGGCGAGTGGGACTCGATACGGCAGAACTCGAGTATTTCAAGATGGTACGCGGTACACGCCGCCCTTATGTGAGCGAGCCTTTTATTGGTCGTGCAAGCGGCGCACCCATGGTGCTGATGATCGTACCTCGGCTGGACGAGGAGCGTCGTTTTGCCGGGTTCGTAGCGGGGATGGTGAGCCTGGACCGTAGCGGCCTGTTCAACCGATTGACCACGATTCGTTTGGGTGACCACGGCTTTGCGGCGGTTTCCACGGCGTCAGGCAAGATTCTTTACCACCCTGATTACGAGCTAGTGAATGCAGAAATCAGTCACGCCCAGCGCAATGCCCTGCTGGACCTGGCGCTGGATGGCTGGCAAGGCGAGGGGGGCAGCGAGCTGGCCGACGGGCGCTCCAGCCTGCAAGCATATGCGCAAGTGTGGCCAGCCAACTGGGTCGTTGGGCTCTATTTGCCCACCGAGCAGGCGCAGCTTCCGCTTTCGGGCTTCATCTCCAAGCTGTTTGGTATCTGGCTGGTGATTTCCCTGTTGATGATGCCGCTGCTGTGGTGGTTGCTGGCGCGTATTCTCAAGCCCCTGGAGCATCTCGAACGCCAGATTGGTGAAGTAGGGGCTGGGCGGCGCTCGCAGTTGGCCCTGGCCACGGGGATGCAGGAGCTACAGCAGGTCGCCACTACGTTCAACCGGGTGGAAGGGGAACGCCAGCAGTTGGTGGGCCATTTGCAGGAGCGTGAGGCATTTCTCGATTCTGTGCTGAGTGCCACGCCTCAGGGCATGTTCGTGGCCAACTTCGGTGGCAAGATCACCTACATGAACCCTGCGCTTTTGCAGATGCTGAGCATTTCAGCCGATACTCCGATGGAGCAGTGGCTGACACAGATTCACGCGGATGAACGTGAAGGGGCGCGTGATATGTGGCTGCACAGCTTGAATAGCGGCAGTGATTTCGTGCGCCAGCTGCGTTTTCTGCGCAGCGACGGCGAAACGCTGTGGCTGGATATTCACGCCCGGGTGGTGATGTTGACCCAAGGCGGCCACTCCTTGGGGTTGGTCGGTGTGGTGAAGGACATTACCGAGCGGCGCCAGCAAGAGGCGTTGCAGCGCTGGGAGGCAGAGCACGACCCGTTGACGGGGTTGCTCAATCGACGTGGATTCGAGCGCCGGTTGGAAGAGGCATTCGCCGACTTCCAGAAGACCAGCACGCCCTCTGCGCTGCTTCTCTTCGATCTGGACCATTTCAAGCCTATCAACGATGAGGGCGGCCACGCGCTGGGAGACGAGATGCTCCGCCGTATCGCTCAAATCGTGGCCTGGGAAGTGCGTGGCAGTGACCATGTGGCGCGCCAAGGGGGAGATGAGTTTGCCGTGCTGCTGCCCAGCTGTACGCTGGGACAGGCCGAACGTATCGCAGAGTCGTTGCGTCAATCGGTGAGTGAGGTGACCGTGACCCATGAGGGCAAAGAGTACAGCGTGACGCTCAGCATCGGCGTGACGACCTTCGATGAATGCGACGAAACGGTGGATGTGGCGATTTCCCGGGCAGATGCGGCCAGTTATGAAGCCAAAGGGGAGGGGCGAGATGCCGTGGTGGTCAAATTGCCCGAACAGTTCGACCCCATAGAGCTATTCGGTTAAGACGCGTCTGGGAAACCTTCCCGCTGCCAAGTGATCAGCCACTGGGGGAGCGCTTCGGCGGGCCCGGGGCGCGCGAACTTCTTAGCCAAGAAGACGATACTCTCTACGATCGCACGATCATCTTCGCTCGCCAGCATATCGCGAACGAAGGCTCTATCGACTTTGATCAACTGCACCGGCAGGCGGCGAAAGTACGCCAGCGACGAGTAGCTGGTGCCGAAATCGTCCAGCGCCACGTCGATCCCCAGCCGTTGACAGACTGTCTAGCGAGTCGACAAATCTCAGTCAACGGTAGAGTATAAGAGGATGCTGATTCGACTGAGAGCGCCTTCGTGGACTTACTTGAACTCTTTACACGCACCCTAGACGTTACCCTGCCTGTTTTTGCCATGGTGTTCATCGGGATTGCCTTGAAGCGCCTGGGCTGGATCGATAGTGCCTTCATTTCGACCGCCTCGTCTCTCGTGTTCAAAGCCACACTGCCCACGCTGATCTTTCTCAGCCTAGTCAAAGCTGACTTGAGCGTTGCTCTAGATGTGCCGTTGCTGCTCTTTTTTGCCCTCGCCACGTTGGGCCAGTTTTTGCTGAGTTGGGGTTGGGCGCACCTGCGCGTGCCAAGAGCCGACCGTGGCATTTATGTTCAAGGAGCATTTCGCGGAAATTGTGGGGTCGTAGGCTTGGCCTTGGCGGCGGGCATGTACGGCAATTATGGGTTATCCGCCGGTAGTTTGCTGCTGGGGGTGGTGATCGTGATGTATAACGCGCTCTCCGTTGTTGCTTTGGCAGCCTATCAGCCCGGCCAAGCGACCGATTGGCGGAGTTTGCTGGGTCATATTATTAAAAATCCGCTGATTCTTTCGGTGTTCGCTGCGCTCCCTTTTACCGCTTTCTCGGTGTCACTGCCCAGCTGGGTGATGACCTCGGGTAATTACTTTGCCTCGCTCACGCTACCGCTCGCGTTGATATGCATCGGCGCAACGCTATCGGTATCCAGCATGCGAGAGGGAAGCCAAGTGGCGCTCAGCGCCAGCAGTATGAAAATGGTGATTTTACCCGTGCTTTCCACATTGGCTGCGTGGCTGATGGGGTTTTCAGGGAATCAGCTCGGCCTACTGTTTCTTTTCTTTGCCAGCCCCACTGCTGCCGCCAGCTTCGTGATGGTCAAAGCGATCAATGGGAACGTGGCCTTGGCCGCTAATATCATCGCCATGACCACGCTCATGGCCAGCGTGACCGTGACACTGGGTATCTTCGCTCTTCGCCTGCTCGGTTGGATATGACCTCTGCCGATGCAAAACCGCGGTTGGCCGGGGCGGATCAAACCGCTATACTATGCGCCCCGTAAGTCCCTGTAGCTCAGTAGGATAGAGCAGCCGCCTCCTAAGCGGCAGGTCGCAGGTTCGACTCCTGCCAGGGACGCCAAACGCCCCCATATCTTCTTCATTTCTAACCACTAGCGCGGCGCGCCTAGCGTTTGCACCCAGTAGTGCGTAAATCGCGCGTCACTATCTTCTGCATGCGCCATGCCCATATCGGTAAAGGCATCGTTCATGAGGTTGCGGCAGTGGTGAGCGAGCAGCTCCAAGTAAGGGAGCTAGCGGCACCGAAAGAATGTTCACCGCATTGGCGGGCTTGGCCTCGAGCTTGGTTGACGCGGTCCAACATCGTTTGCTGCCGTTCGGTGGGAGCGCACGCTGGCTTTCCAGTACTCACCCATTTCTACTTTTTGCCTGCCACCAATTTCTCCATATCCAGCAGATCGTTGATGAGCGTGGCAAGCCGCTGCACGTTGCGCTGGGTGGCAGCTGCGGCGTATTGCGTCAGCCTGGGCGGCGAGCGCCTCACCCGCGAAAGTGCTTTGGGAACGGGGCGTTACTGTCGACTGCCGGATCGAAAACGAGTGGCATTTATATCGAACAGAGCGATTGGATAATGATTAACGCCACCAACGATAGGCGTTTGAAACGCATCAAACGTGCTATCAACGCAATTTTGAGTGTATAAGGTTAGCGTTAATAAAAAAATAGGGTGAGCTGGTGGGGCACGCCAGCTAGGGGATCGGATGGGTACGTTCAACGTCTTGTTGCGCTTTTTATGCGTAGGAATAATGGCTGGCTTGCTGTTGCTGTCCGGTTCTTTGGCCTACGCTAGCGCGCCTGCACCGCTGACCGATTGGGAGTATCGCTGGGGAGATGCTCCTTTAGAAGATGACGCGCCTTGGAGCCCCATCGATTTTCCTTCTAACCCACCGGAGCGCAACGGCCAGAAGTCTGTTTGGTTTAAAACGGTCTTGCCAGAGGGGGAGTGGCGTGACCCGGTGTTGCACATTACCAGCATTAACTTGGTGGGGCAGATCTACCTCGATGGCACGCTGATTTATCAGCATGGCGATATGGAGGCACCTCGTTTCATCGGTTGGCCGTGGCATTTGGTTCCGCTGCCGGAGAATTCGGCGGGCAAGACGCTGGCGCTGCGTATCCACTCCGATTACACCAGCATCGGGCTGTGGGGCGATGTAGAGATCACCGATCGTATCGATGCGCTGAAGGGGATGCTCCACGCTTCGGTACAGGACCTTGCGGTGAGTGCCTTCAGCCTGCTACTGGCGACGTTGGCAGCGATTTTTGCCATGATTGGGCCTGAGCGTCGGGGCTTTTTCGCCATCGCGCTGTTTGCGTTTTCGTCAGGGTTGATGCTGTTGGCAGAGACCCCCGTTCGGCAGCTGTTGGCAGACGCGCCGCTTACCTGGGACATTTTAAGAGCCGCCAGCTACTTTACACTGCCCATTGCCATAGGCTTGTTGCTGAGCCACTGGTTGGAGGGTGTACCAAAGCGCTGGATGAGGCGTTTATGGCAGCTCCATTTGGCGTACCTCGTGGTTTCGATTGGTCTGGTCGCACTTGGCGTGGTGAACTTGGCACTGACGTTCCCCATATTCGATGTGCTGCTGTTGCTCACGCTCCCCCTCATGCTTCTGCTGGCGCTGCTGCGGGTGCGTCGTTTGAATTTGGAGCAGCGGCTGTTCGTCACTAGTTTCCTGCTGTTTGCGCCACTTCTGTTGCTGGACATGTTGGTGGCGCACGAGCTGATACCTCGGCGCGACGTGCCACTGAGCTATGGGGCGTTGGGCTTCTCTTTGGCTATCGTGGGGATTTCGCTGTGGCACTACCGTCATACGCAGCGTCAGCTTGCTTCGGCCAACCAGACGCTAGAAGCACAGGTGAAGGCGCGGACAGCAGAGCTAGATACCTTGGTCGAGCAGCTCAAGGGGCTCTCGCTTCAGGATGCCCTGACCGGTCTCAATAACCGTCGCCATTTCGACGCCTTGCTACATCAGGAAATGGCGCTCGCGCAGCGTAAGGGAAGCCTGCTTTCGCTGCTGATGATCGATATCGATCATTTCAAGAAAGTGAACGATAACTTTGGCCACGACGCTGGCGATGCCGTTTTGATCGAGGTCGCGGCGCTGTTAAAGAAGCATTTTCGCGGTACGGACGTGGTGTGCCGGTTGGGGGGCGAGGAGTTCGTCGCACTCCTACCGGGCACCGGAGCGGCCGAGGCCCAAACGCGTGCCGAGAAACTGCTGAAGGCACAGCGTAACCAAGCGTTGAGTCACCTTCATCAGCCGCTTGGACGCATTACGCTCTCTTGCGGAATCGCCACGTATCCAGCTCACACCATGGACCCTAAAAGGCTACTGCGCTTAGCCGACACGGCGTTGTACAAAGCTAAGAATAACGGCCGCGACCGTTGTGAAGTATGGGAAGGAGCCGTGTCGTCCAGCGAGCAGTAGCTAGCGGCTATGATGCTCAGCATATACGTAATGGTGAGCGTAAAGAGAAAAAAGCCGTTGGCAGCTGCCAGCGGTGGTGCAAGCCGCCAAAGTGCTGCCCTCCAAACAGTCGTCTGCGGGTGAGTGGGAGCAGTTCTAGTCCTGCTGTGACCATCGCGCCTTGGACTGCTCAACCATGCTGCCTGGGGTGCGATTTTCCTGACGATAACGGGTAAACTAGCGCCCCTTTAAACTGTGGTGGCTAGAGGCATGCACCCGACCTACGAATTAACCGACGCTGGCGACCGCTACTTTGATGGCTTGGCAGATAAGTTCTCTCGCTCGCTCTACCAAGCACCCCGGGGCGAGCTGCGCCTCGCGATGCTGGATTATCTTCTGCCGCAAATGCTGCACTTACAGGCTCAGCCGGTGCTGGATGTCGGCGGTGGGTTGGGGCAGCTCTCCGGTTGGTTCGCGGCACGCGGTCACACTATCAGCATGGCAGAGCCTTCCCACGATATGCTGGCCCACGCTAAGGCGTGGCACGCTGAGCAGGAAGCCGCTGCGGTGTGGCCTCCGGGGCAGCTTCGCTATGTGGAAGCTCCTCTACAGGCGCTGACGAGCCAAGCCCCCGGCCCCTGGCCGCTGATCACCTGCCACGCGGTATTGGAGTGGTTGGGCCATCCTGAGCAAGCGCTGCAAACCCTGGAAACGCTGCTGGCGCCTGGTGGTCAACTCAGCCTGATGGTGTTTAACCGCGACGCGCTGCGCTTTTCTAATGTGGTGAAGGGCAACTATCAAAAAGCCTTGAGTGGCCAGTTAGAAGGCAAGGGCAAGCGCCAGCGCTTAACGCCGATCTCCCCAGTTACCCATGATGAGATTTGCCAGTGGGTGGGCCAGAACGGCTTACATATCGAGAGCGTTGCGGGCATCCGTATTTTTCAGGATTACGTGCGCCAGGCCCCAGAGAAGGCAAGCGATCAAGCAGCACTGCTAGCGCTTGAAAAGCAGTACTGCCAGCAAGACCCTCATTGGCGCTTAGGCCGCTATTTACTTTATACCGTTACCAAACCTGAGGCTGATGTATGAGTGCTCAACTGCCCACCTGCCAACTGCTTGAACGTTACTATGGGCAGGCCGCCCGGTTATGGCCTGTCGCACCCCCGGAAGATACATGGCTGTTAACCCACTCCGCCGCGATGGTGAGCGACAACGTCGCCCTGCGGCAGCAGTGGCAGGCCAGTGAGCGCCTAGCCGTTAGCCCTTTCGAGCCGTTCGACTACTTACCCGAGGGGCAGGTGGTACTGTTCTGGCCCAAAGCCCACCAGCTAGGCAAGTGGTGGCTTGAGTGGCTTTGCCACGTGCTGCCTGACAATACGCCGCTCGATATCGTCGGTGAGCACCAAGGGGGCATCAAACGTGTTCCCAAGATGCTAGACGAGCTGGGCATGAGCTGCGACAAGCTCGATAACGCCCGCCGCTGCTCGCTGTTTGCCACCCGCACGGTGAAAATGGAAGCGCCCGAAAGTGCCTGGCAAACCTTTGATGCCCTGGATATGCGCTTAGTGAGCCATCCTGGCGTGTTTGGCCATGGCAAAGTCGACGAGGGAACGCAGCTACTGCTGCAAGCCCTTGAAGAAACACTACCGAAAAAAACGCTGAAAGTGCTGGATATGGGCTGCGGCGACGGCATTATTAGCGCCTGGCTGGCTAAACGTGGCCATGCGGTCACGGCTGTCGATGTCAGCGCCTTCGCCGCCGAAGCCTGCCGCCGCACGCTGCGTGAGAACGCGCTGGAGGGCAGGGTGCTGGAGAGCGACGTTTACTCGGCGTTGGACGGCGAGCGTTTCGATGTCATCGTGAGTAACCCGCCGTTTCACCAGGAGCGAGACATCAGCTATGGCCCCAGCTCGCGCTTGATCGATCAAGCGGTAGAGCACCTCCAGGCAAAAGGGCAGTTGTGGCTAGTGGCCAATGCGTTTCTGCCCTATCCGGAGCGATTACAGCGCGCGCTGGGCGAGTTCGAGACGCTGTCGGACAACCGGCGTTTCCGCGTGTATCGCGCCGTCAACTAGTTGTCTTTGGCTGCTGCTCTTTGGCGTCGAGCTCATGGGCCGCTTGGCGTATCGTAGTGAATGGCCGTCACGGTATAGAACGTTTCGCCATTGGGGGTGAGCACCGTAACGTCGTCATCGACCTCTTTGCCCAGCAGTGCTTTCGCCATGGGAGCATCGATGCTAATCCAGCGTTTTTGGGTATCGAGCTCATCATGGCCCACGATCCGAAGCTGCAGGGCTTCGCCCTCCTCATCCTCCAAGCTTACGTACGCGCCAAAAAAGATTTTATCGGTGTTAGCGGGCAGACGATCCACTACCTGTAGCTCATCGAGCCGTTTGGTGAGATAACGAATGCGCGCAATGACACGGTTTAGCTCTTTCTTATTATAGGTGTAATCCGCGTTTTCGCTGCGGTCTCCAAGCGCGGCGGCTTCGCCCACTTTCGCTGATAGCTCAGGGCGTTTTACCCGCGAAAGGTGAGCCAAAATGCCGCGCAGACGGGCGGCACCTTCTGCAGTAATCAAATGACTTTTCGGTTCTTGGCGAGGATCTTTGGCCGGATCCCGCCAGCGGGTCATGTTGCGACCTTTCATAAGCCAATCTTCTCCTTAAGTGCCTTGTAAGGCTTTCCTACCAGGGCAACAAGCTTACGCTACGGGAAGGTTTTATAACAAAGTCGCGATTCTCTGGCGAATCATTCAAACGTTCGTTACATTGTCTAAGTAAGCCGATACTTGGCTTACAGAGCCTTATGAATACAGCCGTTACAACAACAAACCTGGAGTGACTATGCGCGCTATTCCATTTTCCCGCCTATTAATCGCCGCAGCCCTGGGCAGCACGCTGGCCCTGGCGCCTCTCAATGCCTCAGCATTTGAAGGGGAAGTTTTCTCGCTGAAAAACCGCTGGGAGCATACAGTAACGGAAATGCCTGCCAACCAGAGGGAAGAGACGCTAAAAGCGCTCGCCAGCGAAGCCGAACAGCTAGCAAGCCAGCATCCTAATGAAGCCGAGGTGCTGATTTGGCAGGGCATTGTGCTGGCCTCTTACGCCCGCGAGCGCGGCGGTTTGGGGGCTTTGGGTACGGCCGGTGACGCTCGTGATGTGCTGGAGCGTGCCATTGAGATCGACCCCACCGGTGGCAACGGCTCGGCCTATGTCACGCTGGGCGCATTATATGACCGTGCCCCAGGTCGCCCGCTGGGATTTGGTAACAGCGATACTGCCGAGCGCATGTTCCAGCGCGCGCTTGAGCTTCGCCCCGACGGCATCGACGTGAACTACTACTACGCGGCGTTTTTAAAAGAAGAGGGCAACACTCAGGCGGCACGGGAGCATGCCCAGCGCGCGGTGAACGGCACGGCCCGAGAGAATCGCCAAGTGTCAGATGAAGCGCTACGACGGGATGCCGAGGCTCTACTCAGCCAGCTCTAACGTAGCCAGTATCCTTTCGATGACGATGACACGCGGTTAATCACCGCATTGGCATTCCCGGTGGGCAGCATTGATAATAGTTCGATTGTTATCATCGGGAGTGCCGTATGGGCCCTACGCTTGGTCGTGATGATGTCGAACTCATCCAACGCGACACCCTTTATCAAGGTTTTTTTCGCCTAGAAGCACTGGAGTTGCGCCACCGGCTGTTTGAAGGCGGCTGGAGCGCTACTATGCGCCGAGAAGTGCATAACCGTTTCGATGCGGTGGGTGTGCTACTGTACGACCCGCACCGTGATGCCCTGGTACTCATCGAGCAGTTTCGCGCTGGGGCAATTGACGACCCTACCTCCCCCTGGAAATTAGAATTCGTGGCAGGCCTCGCCGATAAAGACGAGTCGCTGGAAGATGTTGCCCGACGCGAAGCCCTGGAAGAGGCCGGCTGCCAAGTAGGGCAGTTGACCAAATTGCACACCTATTATCCAAGCCCCGGCGCCTGTAATGAACGCGTGACGCTGTTTTGCGGGCTGGTAGATACCCACGGGCTAGGCGGGGTGTATGGGGTCGAAGATGAGCACGAAGATATCCGCGTGCACATTGTAACGTTTACCACCGCTTGGGAACTCCTAGAGCAGGGAAGACTCGACAACGCCATGTCTTTGATTGGGCTGCATTGGCTGGCGGGGCAGCGGGCATCGCTGCGTGCCGCGTCTCAACGCGCCGCCCTCTCGAATATTGACGCCAAGCGAATCTAGTAAGGAGTCATCATGGCAAGAGCCGCCTACGTCACCGATTTAAAAACCCTGCAGGGCGAATGTAGCGCTAACTATCTGCGCCTGCTGCGCCTAGTAGGGGATATGGAGAGCGGTCAGCGCCGTGATATCGCACTACGCAGCGACCATCAGCACTTTGGTGATCTGCATTTAGCGATACTGCAGGAAGCCCCCTATACCACCCTGGTGGAAGTGACCCAGAGCGGGCCGCTGGACGCAGTGATCGAAGGCCCGCGCATGCGCGTACATCTCTACCATGATGTGCGTATGGCGGAAGTGGTCGACTTTCAACGCGAGCGCCATTTTAGCGGCCGCTATCGCTACCCCAATGCCCGCATGCACCAGCCGGATGAAAAGCTGCAGCTCAACTGCTTCCTGGGTGAGTGGTTGGCCCACGGGCTGGCCCACGGCCATGCTGTGGACATGCCCGAATTGCGTTGATGGAATGTCGTTAATGGAGCTACTGTCATGAGGCTGATTCAAATCACCGATTCCCATCTTTATGCCGATAAGCAGGCACGCTCCCGGGCGGGAATTCCCTGGCAGCAGTTTCAGCGTGTGCTGGAGGCTGTGATTACTGAACGACCCGATGTCGTCGTGTTCACGGGTGATATCAGTCAGGATGAAACCGCCGCTTCCTACGCCCTTGCTTGCGAGGCGCTTTCGGCGCTGCCATGCCCGTGGTTCTGGATTGCTGGCAACCATGACCAGCCAGAGCTGATGGCCGCCGAACATCCGCTGTTAGAGGAAGTGGACTTGGAGCAATGGCGCTTACTGCTGCTCAACACCCAGGTAGTGGGCAAACCCCACGGCGAGCTGGGGAGTGTTGCCTTAAGCGCTTTGGCAGAACGGCTTGAGCAAGACGACCGGCCAACCCTTATTGCCATGCACCACCCGCCTGTGGACGTAGGTGCTGCCTGGATGGATGCCATTGGCTTGCAAGACCGCGACGCTTTTTGGCAGTTACTCAGTGCCTATCCGCAGGTGAAAATGATTCTGTTTGGTCATGCTCACCAAGCCTACGCCCAGCATCATCAAGCAGCTGGTACCGATATTGGTGTCTACGGTTGCCCCGCCATGGCTGACCAGTTTTTGCCGGGAGCGGAGCAGTTTGCTATCGATGAAGCCTCACGCCCTGGCTATCGTGTGGTCGATTTCAACGCTCACGAGTGGCAGACCTGGATTGAGCGTGTGGTTGTCTAAAGAGTCTGTTAGGCGTTATGGGTATAAAAAGATAGTTATTAATTCTTTTGGGTTATTATTGGCATAGCGTTACCCTACCCATAAAAGCAAGCACCGTTTTGTGAGGGAGTAGGTAATGAACCAGTTTTCTGCGCCGTCGGCGGCGACGCAAGAGGTGCCCATCGCACCGGATGCCGCCCGACTGACCCACCTGAAGCAGCTCGAAGCCGAGTCGATCCATATCATCCGGGAAGTGGCGGCTGAGTTCAGCAACCCGGTGATGATGTACTCCATCGGTAAAGACTCCTCGGTGATGCTGCACCTAGCGCGTAAAGCCTTTTACCCTGGCACGCCGCCGTTTCCGTTGATGCACGTGGACACCACCTGGAAATTCCGCGAAATGATCGCTTTCCGTGACCGTATGGCGGAAGAGGCGGGCATGGAACTGATTGTGCACACCAACGAAGAGGGGCGGGCAGCTAACATCAACCCCTTTGATCACGGTAGCGCGAAGTATACTGACATTATGAAAACCCAGGCGCTCAAGCAGGCGCTGGACAAGTATGGGTTTGATGCTGCCTTCGGCGGTGCGCGTCGTGACGAAGAAGCCTCCCGTGCCAAAGAGCGCGTCTACTCCTTCCGCGACAAGTACCACCGTTGGGATCCCAAAAACCAGCGCCCTGAGCTTTGGAACGTCTATAACGCCAAGGTCAATAAAGGCGAATCGATTCGCGTCTTCCCGCTTTCCAACTGGACCGAGCTGGATATTTGGCAGTACATCTACCTTGAGTCGATTCCGATTGTGCCGCTGTACTACTCCGCCAAGCGCCCGGTGGTTGAGCGCGACGGTATGCAGATCATGGTGGACGATGACCGCCTTCCATTGGCCCCAGGCGAGGTGCCGGAGGAGAAGTGGGTGCGTTTTAGAACCCTTGGCTGCTACCCGCTCACCGGCGCGGTGGAATCCACGGCAGCAACGCTACCGGAAATTATCCAAGAGATGCTGTTGACCAAAACCAGTGAGCGCAGCGGCCGTGCCATCGACCACGATCAGGCCGGCTCCATGGAGAAGAAAAAGCGTGAGGGGTACTTCTAATGGCGCACCAGTCAACGTTAATTGCCGATAACATTGAGCAATACCTGCACGAGCACGAAAACAAAGACCTGCTGCGCTTTATTACCTGCGGCAGCGTCGACGATGGTAAATCCACCCTGATCGGGCGGCTGCTTCACGACTCCAAGATGATCTTTGAAGATCAGCTGGCGGCGATCACCAAGGCCTCTAAAACCAGCGGTACCACAGGGGATGCGGTGGATCTTGCTTTGTTGGTGGATGGTCTGCAGTCCGAGCGCGAGCAGGGCATCACCATCGATGTGGCCTACCGTTTCTTCTCGACGGAGAAGCGCAAGTTCATTATTGCCGATACCCCTGGGCATGAGCAGTACACCCGTAACATGGCGACCGGTGCCTCCACCGCAAGCTTGGCGATTATTCTGATCGACGCGCGCTACGGCGTGCAGACCCAGACACGCCGCCACAGTTTCATTGCCGACCTACTGGGCATTCAGCACTTAGTCATTGCGGTCAACAAGATGGATTTGGTGGGCTTCTCAGAAGCGCGCTTTAACGAGATTGTCGAGGAGTACCGGGCGTTCGCTAAGAACCTGCAAGCCCCGGATATCCGCTTCGTGCCGATGTCGGCACTCAACGGCGACAACGTGGTCAACCCCAGCGAGCAAACGCCCTGGTACTTTGACGATAGCCAGCGCTACGGAGGCAAAACGCTGATCGAGCTGCTGGAAAGCGTCGAAATCAGCCGCGATCAAAACCTCACCGACCTGCGTTTGCCGGTACAGTACGTTAACCGCCCGAACCTGGATTTCCGTGGCTACTGCGGTACGCTCTCGGCAGGCGTGTTGCGCCCTGGCCAGGCGGTCAAAGCGCTGCCGTCGGGTAAAACATCCCGCGTGGCCCGCATTGTCACGTTTGATGGCGATTTAGACGCGGCGTACCCAGGCCAAGCGATTACCGTCACTCTGGAAGATGAGATTGATATCTCCCGTGGCGACTGGATCGTGAGCGCCGATGCTGAAATTCCGCTCTCTAACGTGTTCAACGCTGATATCGTGTGGATGCATGAAGACGCTCTCACGCCCGGCAAGCTCTACGACATCAAGCTCGCCACCCGCGACTTAGCGGGGCAGGTGAGTGCCATTGAGTACCAGATTGACGTTAATACGCTGGAAAAGCACGCTACCGATTCACTGGGGCTGAACGCCATCGCCCGCTGCGAGGTGGAGTTAACGGCGTCCATTCCGGTAGACGACTACCGTACTAGCCCGGGTACCGGCAGTTTTATCGTGATTGACCGTTTGACCAACGTGACGGTAGGTGCCGGTATGATTCGCGGCGTGGCTAACGCCCGTGAACAGGCCGCTACCACCGATTGGGCCGCCTTTGAGCGTGACCTGAACGCGCTGGTACGCAAGCACTTCCCCCATTGGGAAGCAAAGGATGTTCGCGAATTGCTGAGCCGCTGAGCTGACGCCGCGTTATCTAAATCATAGCCCTAGAATCATAGTCCTAAAACCATAGTCATAAAACAAGGCCTGCTGCACTTGGTGCAGCAGGCCTTGTTGCGTTTGCCTCAGTGGCGGTGTATGCCAATACCGCCAAAGGCTCTTCTGCAAAAGACTACTTGGCGTTAGGGAAAAACAGCTGTTGGCCGCCTACCTCGAAGTCAGCAATCGCCTGCTGACCCTCCTCAGAGACGAGCCACTGGTGCCACTGAGCGGCTAAATCATGCTTTAAGTGCGGGTGGCGTTCTTCCGAGAGCAGCAGGCTGCCGTACTGGTTAAACAGCGCTTCGTCACCTTCGAACAGCAGCGTGAGGTTTTGCGGATTATCGAACGCGACCCAGGTGGCGCGGTCGGTAAAGGTGTAGGCGTCCATACCCGCAGCGGTGTTTAGGGTCGGGCCCATGCCACTGCCCAGCTCGCGGTACCAGTCGCCTTGGGGTGTCACGCCCGCATCTTCCCACAAACGCAGTTCGGCGCGGTTCGTGCCGCTGTCATCGCCTCGTGAGGCAAATGGTGACCCGCTCTCGGCGATACGCGCAAAGGCGTCTGCCACGCTCTCGCTGTCGCTAATGCCTGCCGGGTCGTCGCTGGGGCCTACGATCACGAAGTCGTTATACATGACGTCTAAACGCTCCGTGGCGTAACCGTCCGCCACGAACTGCTCCTCGCCTGCCGTATCGTGTACCAGTAGGCTGTCAGCATCACCACGGCGGCCGATCTCAAATGCTTGCCCGGTGCCGACGGCCACCACGCGCACGTCGATGCCGGTGGCCTCGGTGAACGTGGGGATAATGGCATCGAACAGCCCTGAGTTCTCGGTGGACGTCGTGGAGGCGAGGGTAATGAAGTCGTCATCCGCGAGTGGCGAAGCACTCCAGGCCAAGGCGGTCGTGCATACGCTGGCGGTGATAAGCGTGGTCGTTGTCTTCACGGTCTGCTCCTTTGGGTGTTGTTCAACGCTGATTGGGGGTCACCAAACCAGTTCGCCCCGGATAAACGCCCTGGCCTGCGAGGAGGTCGGGGTGTCGAAAAATCGCTCGGCGCTGGTGTGCTCCAGCACCTGGCCGCCGTACATAAACAGCACATCGTCGGCGAGCCGCTTCGCCTGATGCAGGTCGTGGGTCGTCATGACGATGCGCGTGCCGCTTTGGTGAAACTCGTTCACGGCATCTTCCACCGCCTTAATGGCGGCGGGGTCAAGGGCGGAGGTGGGTTCATCCAAAAACAGCACGGAAGGGGTTAACAGCCAAGCGCGGGCCAGGGTGAGCCGCTGCTGCTCGCCGCCAGACAGCACCCGCGCGGGGCGCTTGGCCAGAGCTGCTAAGCCGAACTTCTCCAGTGCCTGCCAGGCGAGTGCTTTACGCTCCCGGCGAGGCACGCGTTTGACGGCCAGGGCGTAGATCAGATTATCGATCACCGAGCGACGCAGCAGCACCGGTCGCTGAAACACCATGGCCTGCACGGGAGGTACGCCTTCCCAGCTAACGTGGCCGCTGCTAGGGCGGAGTAGACCGTGAGCCAAACGCATGAACAGACTTTTACCCGCCCCGTTAGGCCCCATGATCAACGTGCGCTGACAGCCAGACAGCGTGAGGGTGGTGGGCACCAACAAGGCGTGTCCACGATGGGTAAAGCTCGCCTGCTGAAAGTGCAGGGCTGGCACATCGGCCTGTGAGGTGAAAGAGGAGGTAGTGAGCGGTGCATTCATCCTAACCGCCTCTTGGCCGCTTCACTGACCGCATGGGCCAGCGCATTGATGAGGGTGACCAGCGTCAGCAGTACGATGCCCAACCCGAGCGCCAGGGGAAGATCCCCCTTGCTGGTCTCCAGCACGATGCTGGTGGTCATCACCCGAGTCACGCCGTCGATATTGCCACCGACGATCATCACCGCGCCCACTTCGGCGCTGGCCCGGCCAAAGCCCGCTAGAATCACCGTCAGCAGGCCAAAGCGCGCATCCCACAGTAGGGTGGGCATCATGCGTAGCTGGGTCAGCCCCAGCGAGCGTAGCTGCTCGGCGTACTCATGCTGCAGGGCTTCCACCTGCTGGCGCGTCAGCGCAGCGATAATCGGAAATACCAGGATGACTTGAGCAATCACCATGGCGCTGGGCGTGAACAGCAGCCCAAACGAGCCTAATGGTCCTGCCCGGGAGAGCAGCAAATAGACACATAGCCCTGCCACGACCGGCGGTAGCCCCATCAGTGCATTGAGTACGACGATCAGTCCGTTACGCCCAGGAAAACGCCATAGGGCGAGCGCCGCTCCCACTGGCAGCGCCAAGGCGCTGGCGATTAGCACGGCGACCAGCGACACCTGTAAAGAGAGCACCACGATGTCGATCAAATCTGAGTCCATGCCCAGAATCAGCGCGAGCGCCGTATAAAAAGGGTTATCACTTGCTGACATAAGTACCTGATGTAGAAGCGTTGGGTCGCGCACATGCCAGTGCGATGGCCACGGAAGAAACGGGTGAGCAAAGTGTATTCAGTAGGCTGCATAGTGTACGTTTACTTGATGTTATGCATTGGCTACTGAAATATATGCAGCCATACGCAGCTAAATGCAGGGTGAGCGATGCCAAACGACTATTTGACTACCGCTGAGGTGGCGGATTATCTGCGTTTGAAAGAGCGCAAGGTGTACGACCTGGTGCGTCAGGGCCATATCCCCTGCAGCCGTGCGACGGGAAAGCTGCTGTTTCCTCGACAGCATATTGATATGTGGGTGCTTAGCCACTTGGAAGGCGACCAGGCGCAGCGGCAGCCGCCTCCGCCGGTATTGGCGGGCAGCCAAGACCCGCTGCTGGAGTGGGCTGTGCGAGAGAGCGGGAGTGACTTGGCCTCGTTGTGTCAAGGCAGTGGCGACGGCGTGCGCCGCTTGCTGAAAGGCAGGGCGATGCTAGCGGGGATCCATCTGCTCGACGCGGCTTCTGAGCGCTATAACGAACCTGCTGCGTTGGGCCTAGGCGGAGTGCGCGATCTGATCGTGCTGCACTGGGCCACGCGCCGCCAGGGGCTGCTCTTGGCGCTGGGGAATCCATTGGACATTCGGTCGGTAGGCGACATTGCCAAGCGCAAAGCCATGCTTGCCCACCGCCAGCCAGGCGCAGGGGCCGCGCAGCTCTTGAACTGCATGCTGCAGCAGGCGGGCATTGTGCCCGAAGCGCTGAGATGGGCGGCACATCCTGCGCTCAGCGAGGACGATTTAGCGCTGACCATTGCCCAAGGTGAAGCCGATGTTGGGCTGGGGATGGAGTCTGCCGCGCAACGCCAGCAGCTGGACTTTATCCCGCTGGTGGAGGAGTCGTTTGATCTGGTGATGCATCGTCGCAGCTACTTTGAGCCTGCCGTCCAAGCCTTGTTTGAATTTGCCAGAGAGCCCCGGTTTGCCCAGCGTGCGAGTACGCTAAGAGGGTATGATGTGAGCCAGCTAGGCCGCGTGTTGTACAACGCTTAAGCGCGTAGCGACTAGTCTGATTCGGCCTCTACGCTTGACGATTGTATAAGATGCGCCACACTGGAGAGGTGTTGTAGACGTAACCTCATCACGAAAAGATCATCACGAAAAGGAGAGCACGATGAATCAAGCACTGAATGGTAAACGTGTTGCTATTTTAGCCACCGACGGTTTTGAAGAGTCCGAGCTGAGCGTGCCTCGCGCGGCGCTCCAAAAAGAGGGTGTTGAAGTGCATATTGTCTCGCCGGAAGGCAAGGGCATTCGCGCTTGGGCAGAAACCGACTGGGGCGATACCTACGAGGCCGACAAGGCACTGGCAGACGTTAGCGAGTCCGACTACCACGCCCTGGTACTCCCCGGCGGCCTGTTCAACCCTGACGAGCTGCGCCTGAACGAAGACGCCCTGAGCTTTGTAAAAGCGTTCTTCCAAGCGGGCAAGCCCGTCGCCGCCATTTGCCACGCGCCGTGGATTTTGATTAACGCTGGCGTGGTCGAAGGGCGCAAGATGACCTCCGTGCCGAGTGTCGCCCAAGATCTGCGAAATGCGGGTGTGAACTGGGTGGATGAGCCGGTAGTAGTCGATAGCGGCCTCGTGACCAGCCGCACACCCAAAGACCTGGACGCCTTTAATTCCAAACTGCTGGAAGAGCTGCAGGAAGGGCGCCACTCAGGCCAGCACGCTTAATGGCGTGGTATCACCAGTGGGCAAGCTTTGCCAAAAGGCTTGCCCACGTTGTTGCAAAACCGATGAAGCGGGACAGTGGCCGCAGCGGGATGATGGTGCATCCCTACCGCGGTTACGGTTCCCAGCGGGAAATCTTTGTGATGGGCCGGGTGTTCCGCCAAGCGGCACTCGGCCGTGCCATTCCTAGACGCGGTATGCTGCGCGATACCGCCGACGTCGCGCGGCGAGTGTTCCGGCGTGGCCTCGCCAATGCCAAAGTCGATATTCGGGTGGGGGGCAATGAGCTCTGTTTAACCACCGACCGAGACGGCTACTTTGATGCCCACCTGCCGATTAGTACGCCTTTGCCGGTCGATGTTTCCTGGCATCGCGCCGATATTTTGGTCCATGCCGAGGGGCACCCACCGATCCGTACCAGCGTAGAAGTGTACGTACCGCCTCCTGAGGCGGACCTGTTGGTGATCAGCGATATCGACGATACGGTGATGTTCACCGGCGTGGCGGAAAAGTTTAAAATGCTTTACCGACTGTTTGTGCGCAAGCCCCACCGACGGACGGCGTTTCCCGGTGTAGCATCGCTCTATCAGGCGCTTTACCGTGGGCAGACCGAAAAGGCCGAGCGGCCGATTCTTTATGTTTCTCGTGGCCCGTGGGCGATTTATGAAATGTTGGAAGCTTTCTTCCAAATCAACCGGATTCCAGTGGGTCCTATTCTGTTTTTACGGGAGTGGGGGATCTCATGGCGTAAGCCGTGGCCCCGCCGAGCGGAGGATCATAAGCGTGACCTGATCGACCGCATGCTGGCGCTGTATGACGACATGCCCTGCATTTTGATTGGCGATAGCGGCCAGCACGACCCGGAAGTCTACACGGAGGTCGTTAAAGCTTATCCGGATCGGATCAAAGCGATTTATATTCGCCGCGTCGACAGCGACCCCCAGCGGGAAGCCGCCATTCAGCGTCTGCGCGATGAGTTAGCCCATACCGATTGTGAGCTGGTCTTGGCCGTAGATAGCATTTTGATGGCAGAGCATGCCCACGCCAAAGGCGATATCTCCGCCCGCGGGCTGCAAGCGGTTCAGCGCGACGTCGAAGCCCATCGTAACGAGCCTGACTAAGCTGTGTTCCCCCGCCATTCGTGGTAAAAATGAGCGTTGATGTCTCTCTTACTTGGCGGGTTCCGGTGTTGTGATGCTCATCCTCTTAATTGTGCTGGCGTTGGCTATTTTTGTGCTGCCCAACCTATGGGCAAAATGGGTATTAAGGCGCCATACCCGAGGGCGTGATGATTACCCAGGTACCGGTGCGGAATTGGCCAAACATCTGCTGCGCCGTATGGGTGTGGAGGGCGTACGGGTAGAGCGCACCGAACAGGGCGACCATTACGACCCTGAGGCACGCTGTGTACGCTTAACGCCCGATCACTACGATGGCCGTTCGCTTACGGCGGTAACCGTTGCCGCCCATGAGGTGGGCCATGCTATTCAGCACCATGAAGGTTATGCGCCGCTGCTGGCCCGCAGCCGTTTGGTGCAAGTGGCGCAAAAAGCGGAAAAGCTAGGCGCTATTTTGATGATGGCCGCGCCGTTTCTGTTCCTGCTGACGCGGCTACCCGGTGGGCTTGCGATGATAGTCGTCATGGCGGTGATTAGCTTCGGCACCGCCGCGCTGGTGCATCTGGTCACGCTGCCGGTGGAGTTCGATGCCAGTTTCAATCGTGCGTTACCGTTGTTGAAAGAGTACGTGCCGCCTGCCGATATGGCCGGTGCCCGCCACGTACTCACCGCCTGCGCCTTTACCTATGTGGCCGCGTCGCTAGCCAGCGTGATGAACCTGGGTCGCTGGCTGGTGATTTTAAGGCGCTGATTTAAAAGTGCTGATTTAAAAGTACTGGTTTAAAAATGGTGGGCGGCCATCACTCACTACTCCGGCTTGTTCGCCAGAATCACCGCACGGCGTGGGGCGGGGTAGCCTTCAATGGTGCGGCTGCGGTCATTCGGGTCGAGGAAGTCCGCCAGCGACTGGTAGGTCATCCACTCGGTGGAGCGCTGCTCATCGAGCGTCGTCATCGCTTCATCTACCACCCGTACATTGGTGAAGCCGCAGCGCTCCAGCCAGTGGCACAGTGCTTTGGAGGAGGGCAGAAAGTAGACGTTGGGCATGGCGGCGTAGCGCTCGCCGGGTACGAATACGGTCTGCTCATCGCCTTCTACCACCAGCGTTTCCAGCACCAGCTCACCGCCGGGGGCCAGCGCGCCTTTTAGCTGTTGCAGGTGCTCAAGGGGCGAAGGGCGGTGGTACAGCACGCCCATGGAGAACACCGTGTCGAAGAAGCCCAGGTTTTCCGGTATGTCCTCGATACCCACCGGCAGAAACTGTGTACGTCCTTCATCGGCGTTGCCGACAAAGTGGCGCACCGCCTGAAACTGCCAGTAAAAGCGTGGGGAAGGGTCAATCACCAACACGAAAGCCGCGCCTGCACCCGCCATACGCCAGGCGTGGTAGCCGCTGCCGCCGCCCACGTCCAGCACTTTGCGGTACTTCAACGGCGCGAGATGCGGCGCGACGCGTTGCCATTTCCAGTCAGAGCGCCACTCGGTATTGATCTCGATACCACCCAGGTTGAATGGCCCTTTGCGCCACGGGGCCAGCTTGCGCAGCAGATTGAAGCACTGGCGCTGCTGGCTGTCGGTGAGGTCTATTTCCACCGTCAGCGTGTCGCTGTTTAGATCCACACGGCGCTCTTCCGGCAATGGCGGCAGCTTGGCCACGGCTTTTTCCCAGGCAGAGAGATCGCCGTGGCGCTGGCGGTCCAGCCCGCTGGAGAGCTGCTCGGGGAGCTTGGCAAGCCAGGGCGTGAGCGAGGCGTCCTGGGCGGCTTGGTCCAGAAACGCTTGATACAGCACGCGATGATCGTCGGGGAGTAGCGCCACCTTAACCCTCCTTAAAGGCGATCAGCGAGGTGAAGTTCAGGTACTGGAACCAGGTCATGGAGCGGGGAAAACCCGCCAGCGACAAGCGCTCGTGCAGCGCATCGAGCGTATCGGGAATCAGCACGTTCTCAAGCGCGGTGCGCTTTTGGCTGATCTCCATATCGCTGTAGCCATTGGCACGCTTGAAGTCGTGATAGCGCTCAACTCGCCAAGCGTTGTCGCGCTCGTCGGCATCAATGGTCTTTTCCGACAAAATCAGCACGCCGCCGGGCTCAAGCGCATCAAAAAGCCGCTTGAGTAGCGCATCACGATCGGCCGGTGGCAAAAACTGCAGCGTAAAGTTGAGAATGATCATCCCCGAAGGCGCATACTCGTAGGTACGAATATCGGCTTCTTCCACTTGCATGGCGTGGTCAGGGCACTCATCGAGAAAGGTCTGCTTCGCTCGGGCCGCCATGGCCGGGGAAAGGTCGATACCGGTATAGCCGAACGCATCGGCGGGCAGTGCGCCTGCCAGGGCGAGTCCGGATGCGCCCAGCGAGCAGCCCAGATCATAGACATGGGCGCCGTGGCGCAGATGGCGTTTGGCAATCAGGCTCAGCATGCCCAGAATTTGGCCGTAGCCGGGCACCGAGCGGCGGATCATGTCGGGGAAGCACGCGACGACCTGCTCGTCAAAGGAGAACCTAGCCACCTTGTCTAGGGGTGTTGAAAAGATAGCGTCGCGGTAAGATGCATCACTCATGGGCAAGCCAGGATGGTTAATGAGGCTGCGTAGTTTACGCGCCCTTGTTAACGCAGAACAGGCCTGATCAACACAGATTCCTGCCTCACGGAACGACGCCACAGGAGAAGGCACATGGCTTCAGCAACAGCAACTCCCGATACGCTACCCGCTTGGCAAACGTTACAGCAGCACGCTCAAGTACTTAAACACGTCCACTTGAAAAACCTGTTTGGGGACGACCCTGGCCGTTGGAAGCATTTTACTCGTCAGGTGGCGGGGCTCACCCTTGACCTTTCCAAGCAGCGTTGGGACGACGATACGCTGGAGCACCTGCTGGCGCTGGCTCAAGAGGCGGGCGTGCCAGGGGCCATCGAGGCGCTGCTGAGCGGTAAGCGGGTGAACGTCAGTGAGAACCGCCCAGCGCTGCATACCGCCTTGCGCCTACCTGCGGATGCGAGCCTGGAAGTGGAAGGCGAAGATATCGTCGGGGCCGTGCATGACAGCTTGGCGCAAATGGAGCGCCTAGTTCAGCGGCTACATGCGGGCCAATGGCGTGGGGCCACCGGCAAGCCTATTCGTCACGTGGTGAATTTAGGCGTGGGCGGCTCGGATTTAGGGCCGCTGATGGTGACCCATGCCCTCGCGGACTATCGCCCCAGCGATATTCACCCGGTGGAGGTGCATTTTGCCTCCACGATGGATGGCTCCCAATTGGCGGACTACCTCAGCCGGTTCAATCCTGAAACCACGCTGTTTGTGCTGTCGTCCAAGTCGTTCACCACCATTGATACGCTCTCCAACGCCAACACGGCCCGCGATTGGCTAATCGGGCGGCTTACACAGCACGCCGACCTGCCAGAAGTCAGCCCCCATGCCAAACCGATCAGCGCAGAGTTGATTGTGCGCCAGCACTTTATTGGTGTATCCGCCAGCCCTGACAAGATGAGCGAGTGGGGGATTACCCCGGACCACCAGCTGATGTTTTGGGAGTGGGTCGGCGGGCGCTACTCGCTTTGGGGCACCATTGGGCTGCCGATTGCGTTGGTCATTGGCATGGAGAACTTCCGCGAACTGTTGGCGGGCGCCCATGCTATGGATAGCCACTTCCGCGATGCACCGCTGGAGGACAATCTGCCGGTGTTACTGGGCTTGGCAGGTATCTGGAACGTTAACTTTTTGGATATTCGCGCTCACTCGATTCTGCCCTACGACGGGCGGCTTGAGTACTTTGCCGCCTATCTTGAGCAGTTGGAGATGGAGTCCAATGGCAAATCGGTGACGCGCCAGGGCCAAGCGGTGAACTACTCCACCTGCCCGGTGCTGTGGGGCCAGTTGGGCCCTAATGCCCAGCATGCGTTTTATCAACTGCTTCACCAGGGCACGCAGCCGGTGGTGTGCGATTTTATCGCGCCGCTTAAGCGTTACGATGAGGTCGAAAATCTGGATACCCGCCGCCATTTGAAGTCGCAGCATCGCTTGGCGCTGGCCAACTGTTTTGCCCAGTCCCGTGTGCTGATGTTGGGCGACGATGCGCTGGAAGAGGATGGCCCTCGCCCCGAACACAAGCGCTACCGGGGTAATCAGCCCTCTTCAACGGTGCTGCTGGATAAGCTCACGCCTGCCACGCTAGGGTCGTTGATAGCGCTGTATGAACACAAAGTCTTCGTGCAGGCCGTGATTTGGGACATTAACCCCTTTGACCAGTGGGGCGTCGAGCTAGGCAAGCAGATTGCCACCGATACCCAGGCAATTATCGACGGGGAAGGTGATATTGGCCGCATGGACGCCTCTAGCCGCGGGCTGATTGAAGCGTTTTGGGCCGCAGAGCAGCAGTAGGACGCCCAACTCATATGGCTGGATATACAGCTTTTTGCTTTTCCGCTATCCTGTGTACCTTTATGCGCGGTCTCTTCCGGTGTGCCTCTCGCGTTGATAGGACTAGTGACTGCCTTTGTACGGCACCCAACCAGGCCGCCTGTGCGCTTTTGTTCAGTACGTTTTTTCAGGAACCGACGTTACATGACCCAGTTTGATGCCTCCCAGTACGGCGCGAGTTCGATCGAGGTTCTCTCAGGCCTCGAGCCGGTGCGAAAGCGTCCCGGTATGTATACCGATACCTCACGTCCCAATCACCTCGCCCAAGAGGTCATCGACAACAGTGTCGACGAGGCGCTGGCGGGTCATGCTTCGAGCATCAGCGTGGTGCTTCACAGCGACGGAGCCATCGAAGTCCAGGATAACGGCCGCGGCATGCCGATCGACCTGCACCCGGAACACGGCGTCTCCGGGGTCGAGCTCATCCTGACCAAGCTTCACGCGGGCGGTAAGTTCTCCTCGACGAGCTACCGGTTCTCGGGTGGCCTTCACGGCGTGGGCGTCTCGGTGGTCAATGCGCTGTCTCGACGGTTGGAAGTCGAAGTGACCCGCGACGGTGCCCGCCACGCCATTGCCTTCGAGCACGGCGAAAAGGTCGAAGAGCTGCATGAAATCGGCAAAGCCGCCAAACGTGCCACCGGCACCCTGGTACGCTTCTGGCCCGACGAAAGCTACTTCGACAGCCCGAAGCTCGCGCTATCCAAACTGAAGCACCTGCTGCGCGCCAAAGCGGTGCTTTGCCCAGGGCTCTCGGTCACCCTGGTCGAGCCGGATGGCACCAAAACCGAGTGGGCCTACGCCGATGGCCTGCGCGACTATCTGGCCGAAGCCACCGATGGCTATGAGGTGCTGCCCAAGGAGCCGTTTGTAGGCCACTTCAGTGACGACGAGCACGGCGTGGACTGGGCCATTCAGTGGCTGCCGGAAGGTGGCGAGGCGCTCCTCGAAAGTTACGTCAACCTCATTCCCACGCCCCAGGGTGGCACCCACGTCAATGGTTTTCGGTCCGGCCTGCTAGACGCTCTGCGGGAGTTCTGTGAATACCGCAGCCTGCTGCCCCGTGGCATCAAGCTCACCGCCGATGATTTGTGGGAGCGTGCTTCCTTCGTGCTTTCGGTGAAAATGCTTGACCCACAGTTTGCCGGCCAAACGAAAGAGCGACTTTCTTCGCGCACCATTGCCGGGTTTGTATCAGGCGTGGTGAAAGACGCCTTCTCGCTGTGGCTGAATCATCATATCGAGCAGGCCGAGCAGCTAGCGGAGATGGTGATCAGCGCAGCCCAGCAGCGTCAGAAGAAATCGAAGAAGGTCGCGCGGAAGAAAGTGACCTCCGGCCCGGCACTGCCCGGCAAACTGGCGGACTGCTCTGGCCAGGACCCAGCGCTGAGTGAGCTGTTTTTGGTAGAAGGTGACTCGGCAGGCGGCAGTGCCAAGCAGGCGCGTAATCGCGACACCCAAGCCATCCTGCCTCTGCGCGGGAAGATCCTCAATACGTGGGAAGTCGAAACCCACGATATCTATGGCTCTCAAGAAGTTCACGACATTGCCGTGGCGATTGGTGCCGACCCCGGCAGCGCCGACCTTGAAAAGCTGCGCTATCACAAGATCTGCATCCTGGCGGATGCCGACTCCGACGGGCTGCACATCGCCACGCTGCTCTGCGCGCTGTTCGTCAAACACTTCCCCGCTCTGGTCGATTCCGGGCATGTTTTCGTGGCCATGCCGCCGCTCTACCGGATCGACCTGGGTAAAGAGGTGCACTACGCCCTGGATGAGAGCGAGAAAGCCGCCATTTTGAAACAGCTAGCGAAAAAGCGGGGCACCCCCAACGTGCAGCGCTTTAAAGGGCTAGGGGAAATGAGCCCGCTGCAGCTACGTGAAACCACCATGGCCGTGGAAACCCGCCGTCTCGTACAGCTCACGCTGGACGAGGGCGACGGCACCCTGGAAATGATGGACATGCTGCTCGCCAAAAAGCGCGCCAGCGACCGCAAGAAGTGGTTGGAAGATTACGGTAATTTGGCAGACATTGAGGTATGACCCCCCGATGACCATGGATATTCAGGTAGCGGAAGGCGACGTCGAGCGTCTGTCCCTACGCGATTACACCGAAAAAGCGTACCTCGACTACTCGATGTACGTCATTCTAGACCGCGCGTTGCCCAACATTGGCGATGGCATGAAGCCCGTTCAGCGACGGATCATCTACGCCATGCGCGAGCTGGCGCTGCACGCCAATGCCAAGTACAAAAAGTCGGCGCGTACCGTCGGTGACGTACTGGGTAAGTTTCACCCCCACGGAGACAGCGCCTGTTACGAAGCCATGGTGCTGATGGCGCAGTCGTTCAGCTACCGCTACCCGCTGGTGGATGGCCAGGGTAACTGGGGTAGTCCCGACGACCCGAAATCCTTCGCGGCGATGCGCTACACCGAGGCCAAGCTCTCCAAATTTGCCGAAGTGCTGCTCAGCGAGCTGGGCCAGGGCACCGTGGAGTGGGCGCCGAACTTCGATGGCACCATGCAAGAGCCTGTAGTACTGCCCGCGCGGTTGCCCCACGTGCTGCTCAACGGCGGCACGGGCATTGCGGTGGGCATGGCGACCGATATTCCGCCCCATAACGTCTCAGAAGTGGTGGAAGCCACTTGCCACCTGCTGCGTCATCCCGAGGCCACCACGGCGGATTTGATGGCGTTTGTGCCTGCACCAGATTTCCCGACGGATGCAGAAATCATCACGCCGAAAGCGGATCTGCGTAAGCTCTATGAGACTGGCCGAGGCTCGGTCAAATTACGCGCCCGCTACGTACGTGAAGACGCCAATATCGTCATTACCGCCGTGCCCTATCAGGTAAGCGGTGCCAAAGTATTGGAGCAGATCGCCGCGCAAATGCAGGCGAAAAAGCTGCCTATGGTGGCCGACCTGCGCGATGAATCGACCCATGAAGAGCCGACCCGCTTGGTGATTGAGCCACGTTCGAGCCGTGTGGATGTCGAAGCGCTGATGGCGCACCTGTTTGCTACCACGGATCTGGAAAAGAACGTGCGGGTGAACATGAACGTGATTGGCCTGGATGGCCGTCCACGGGTGATGCCGCTGACTGATATGCTGGGTGAGTGGCTGCGGTTTCGCCGTGCAACGGTGCGTCGCCGCCTTGAGCACCGTTTAGGCAAAGTGGAAGATCGCCTGCATATTCTAGAAGGCCTACTGACCGCTTACCTGAATATTGATGAGGTGATCCGCATCATCCGCGAAGAGGATGAGCCCAAGCCTGCCCTGATGAGCGCCTTTGGCCTGACCGAGCGTCAGGCTGAAGCGATCCTTGAACTGCGTCTGCGCCATCTTGCCAAGCTGGAAGAGATGAAGATTCGCGGCGAGCAGGATGAGCTGGAAAAAGAGCGTAAAACCCTGCAGGGGCTGCTGGGTAGCGAAGCCAAGCTCACCACGCTGATCGAGAAAGAGATCCGCGCAGCGGGTAAAGAGCACGGCGACGAACGCCGCTCGCCGCTGGTGGAGCGCAGCGAGGCTAAAGCGCTCTCCGAGGTGGAGCTGCTAGGTGCCGACCCGATTACCGTAGTGCTGTCGGATAAAGGCTGGATTCGTGCTGCCAAAGGCCACGATATCGACCCTGAAGGGCTCTCCTACAAAGCGGGGGATAGTTTCCGACTAGCAGCTCGGGGTAAAACCAACCAGCCGCTGGTGCTGCTGGACGATACAGGCCGCGCCTATACCCTGGCGGCGCACAATTTACCCAGCGCCCGAGGGCAGGGAGAGCCGGTAACCGGTCGGGTGAACGTGGCAGCGGGGGCGCAGATGGCGGGTCTGATGCTCGCGCCGCCCACCCAACGCTATCTTCTGGCCAGCGACGGCGGCTATGGGTTTGTGGCCCAGCTCGAAGCGCTCACCGGCAAAAACAAAGCGGGTAAAGCCGTGCTCAGCGTGCCGAAAGGCTGCAGCGTCATGCCGCCCGTGGAGGTGCCGGAAGGCGAATCGCTGTGGGTGGCGTCGGTCTCCAACGAAGGGCGGCTGCTGCTCTTCCCGCTGGACCAGCTGCCCGAGATGGCCAAGGGCAAGGGCAACAAGATGCTCGATATCCCCGGCCCCCGGGCGGCGCGGCGCGAAGAGTTCCTGCGTGATATCGCCATTGTGCCGGAAGGCGGAGAGCTGATCATTCATGCGGGTAAGCGCAAACTGACCCTCAAGGCGGATGATCTCGCGTATTATCGTGGGGAGCGTGGCAGAAGGGGCAGCAAGCTGCCGCGTGGTTTCCAAAAAGTTGATCGTTTAGAAGCAGGGGAGTAACGGATGGCACGCGGGGATGTTCTGTTAACCGTATTGGCACCGCGCTTAACGGCGGATATTGAGTCGCACATGGCCGCGCTGATGGCGCAGTTTGGCCTGCAGGAAGAGCACCGTCAGCGGCTTGCCGATACGGAAAAAGGCGAGCCTATCGACTGTGTGGAGCTGCACTTGAGCGGCGCATCCAGTGAATTAACCTCCCTTCGCCATGCGGCGCTGGAGCTGAGTGAAACCCTCGGTGTGGATATGGTGGTCCAACGGAACCAGCGGGGCGGTGCCGCACCCCGTTTGGTCTGTTTTGATATGGACTCCACGTTGATTAAAGCGGAAGTGATTGATGAGCTGGCGCGCCGTCACGGGGTAGGCGACGAGGTGGCGGAAGTCACCGAGCGCGCCATGCGCGGCGAGCTGGATTTTAAGGCCAGCTTCCGCGAGCGTATGAGCAAGCTGGAAGGCCTGGATGAGTCGGTATTGGCGAATATTGCTACAGAACTGCCGCTGATGGATGGCGTTGAGCGTCTGATGGCGAACCTGAAACGTTTGGGGTTCCGTACGGTTATTTTATCCGGCGGTTTTACCTACTTTGCCCGTTACCTGCAGGAGCGGCTTGGGTTTGATGAAATCCACGCCAACGAGCTGGTGATTGAGAATGGCAAAGTTACCGGTGCGGTCCATGAGCCAATTGTCGATGCCGAGCGTAAAGCCGCGCTACTGCAGCAAATTGCCGAGCGGGAAGGGGTAGCCTTAGCGCAAACCGTCGCCGTAGGTGATGGGGCGAACGACCTGAAGATGTTGGCGAAAGCTGGCCTAGGCGTGGCGTTCCGCGCTAAACCCCTCGTGCGTGCCGAAGCGCGTCAGGCGATCTCCGTGGCAGGGCTGGATGGCGTGCTGTATCTGCTGGGCTACGGTGAAGCCGACTTGATTTAACCACCGTGTACTCACCTAGTAAGCAAACGGCGGTGCTAAGCACCGCCGTTTGCTTAATTCGCCGCTCTTTGCGGATTTACTCCGCCATATTCAGCGCGCAGTTCCTCAAGCCGCTCGGCCTCGTTATCGGTTAACGCGGGAGCATCCCATAGCGGTTCACCTTCGCTATTGTTAACCCCGAGCAGTGTTAGTGTCAGTACGGCATTACGCGGTATTTGATCGTTGCCCCAGGGGCCAAAACGGTTAGGGGCGAGGCTCCAGGTGGCGCTTTCCCCTGGCGCTAGGCCGCCGGAAGTAGCGTAGTAGAATGTTTCATCCACCCAGGCCACCTCGCGGTTAGGGCTTTTCAGTACGCCGTGCAGCATGAGCTCTGCAACCGCGTGTTCAGAGCCGTTCGTCACCGTTAGCTCAATCACCGGTTCCAGTGCGCCGTAGGGGCTGGTGCTGATGTAGTAACGCGCATTATCAATGCTGATTTGCGCTAAATGCTCTTGGGCGCGCTGGGCGCTGTCCTGTTTGGCTTCTAGCCGGTTAAGCGTGCGCAGTGCTTGCTCCCGCTCTCGTGCACGCCGCTGGCGCAGCATCTCGTCAGCGCGCTCAATAATTTCGTCGCCCGTTAGCCCGTGCATATAGGCATTAGCCGATTCAGCAATTTCAGCAGCGTTCATGCGTTGGGGGTTAAAGAGATCGATACCGTTAAACGATGACATGGCTATGATCTTCAGCGCGGTATCAAACTCGTCGCGCTTATAGGTGGGCAGCGACTCACGCACTTTCTCGATTGAGACCACCGCTGCAGGCATGGAACTCGTATCGACTTTCGGGTCGGAGCAGCCTACGAGTACCAAGGCGGATAATGAAAGTGCAGATAGCCTGAGTAGGCTCCACATAGATGTACCTCACCACAAAAAATCAATCGGCAAGAGCTTACCGGAAAGTGGCATCCGCCACTACTTTCTCTTGAGAGCAGATCATGCGTGAGGCTGACACTTTTGGTGCTCGCTCAGCGGTTTAGCATAGCGGGCAATAAAAAGCGCTGGCGGTTGCCAGCGCTTGAGAAAATAGGGCAGCGAAGCTTAGCCGTGCCCTTTGTCCGGGTGAGGTACCGGCTTTTCGCCGACCTCTTCAGGGCGCAACTCGACCGGTTTGCCCTGGGTTTTTTGGCTGTGCTTTAACTGCATATGCAAGCCGGTTTTGGCCAGCAGGTGAGCGCTTACTGGGGCGGTAATAAACAGGAACAGCGTAATCAGCAGCTCTTGGATATCCGGCTTACCATCGGCGCTCCAAAAATACCCCATGGAAGCAATCAGCATGCAGCCGATGCCCAACGTAGTGGCTTTAGTAGGGCCGTGTAGGCGCATATAGAAATCGCGCAGGTGTGCCATGCCTAGCGAGCCTATAAACACAAACACGCCTCCCGCTATTAACAGTAGGGAAATCAGCGCTTCAACTAAGAATGGCATAAACGCACCTCATTAATCGGGCTCATTCAATAATATCCCCGCGTAGAATGTACTTGCACACGGCTACCGTACTGATAAAGCCAAGCATGGCGATCAACAGCGCTGACTCAAAGTAAGTCTTGCTGTTGAGCCACAAGCCGAGCAATACGATCAGCGCGATGGAGTTGACGTACATGGTGTCTAGCGCCAGTACCCGGTCAGGGAGATCGGGGCCTACGGTAAGCCGATAAAGGTTCATTAGCAGGGCCATCACCACCAGCGCTAAGGTGATATAGAGCGCAATACTCAGCATTCGTAAATCTCCTTGAGCGGCCGTTCGTAGCGTTCGCGTATTTGCTCAATGAGCGCTTCTTCATCATCCACGTTCAGTGCGTGAATCAGCAGGGATTTGCCATCCATTCGCAGGTTGGCCGAAACGGTGCCCGGGGTCAGGCTGATCGTGCTGGCCAGCAGCGTGATGGTAAAACGCTCCTCCAACATCAGAGGATACTCGATGAAGTGAGGCTTTAGCTTGCGCCATGGGTTAGCGATCAGGTACGCGACCTCAAAGTTGGCGGTGACGATATCGCCCAATACCCGCAGGCCAAAACGCAGCAGCATCATAGGCTTGCTGATCCGTGGCCGAGCATCCCAAAAGCGGTGGGTTAACAAAGGGATCAGAATAGCCAGCGCACCCCCCAGAACGAGCTGGCCAAAGGCGTAGCTGCGCACCAGCAGCAGCCACACCAACAGCAGCAGTATCGAAAGAACTGGGGTGGGCAGCCATTTGCGAGGGGTAATCATGGCGTCTCTCCTGCATCGGGCAGCAGCGTTTCAATTAGCAGCTGTGGGTTGGCGAGCTGCTCGCCGGTGGCTTGGGTGTAGCTGCTCACCGGCCCGGCAAACGCCACCAGTAAAGGCGCGGCGCTGAGTAGCCAGAGCATACCGAACCATTGGTAGCGCGAAAGAGGGCTACCGCTGGGGCTGCCCCGGTGGCTGCGCCAAAACAGCGTAGAGCCTGCACGGGAGAGCGCGATGAGTGATGCTAGGCTGGCGAGCAGCAGCAGTGGCCATAGCCACACGCGCTGAGTGCCTTCTGCGGCTACTAGCACCATCGCTTTACCCAGCGCGCCTGAAAGGGGTGGCATCCCCACCACGGCAATCGCACCGATGAAAAAGGTGATCGCCAGGGCGTTACCCTGAACCAGCGGGCGCCCTTTGACGATGCGCGTACCCGGCTTGCCGCGCTGCAGGCCAATCATCTCAGCCAGCAAGAACAGGCCACCGGTGATCAGCGTGGTATGGATCAGGTAGTAGAGCAAGGCAGAGGTGGCCTCTACCGAGCGCATGCCCACACCTGCCAGCAGCGTGCCGACCGAAATCAGCACCAAGTAGGCCACCAGCAGGCGTAGGTCGCGAGCGGCCATCACACCAACGCCAGCGGCTGCCAAGGTGGCTAGCGCTAACCACCACACCCAAGGCTGCTCAAGCGCCACAAGTCCGCCAGCCTGCTCGCCAAAAATCAGCGAATAGACCCGCAGAATGGCGTAGATGCCCACCTTGGTCATGATCGCAAACAGCGCTGCCACCGGGGCAGGGGCCGCCGCATAGGCGCGGGGGAGCCAGAAATAGAGCGGCAAAATAGCGGCTTTGAGGCCAAAGACGACCAGCAGCATTAGCGCGCCTGCGGTCACTAAGCCCTCGCGCTCGGCGGGCAGGCTAGCAAGCTTATAGCCCATATCCGCCATATTGAGCGTGCCGGTGGCCCCATACAGAATGCCCACGGCAATCAAAAATAGCGACGAGCCCGCTAGGTTAAGCACTACATAGTGAACGCTGGCCTGAATGCGCGCTTTGCCACCACCGTGTAGCAGCAGCGCGTAGGAGGCCAGCAGCAGCACTTCAAAGAAGACGAATAGGTTGAACAAATCCCCTGTCAAAAACGCGCCGTTGATGCCTAGCAACTGCCACTGAAACAAACCGTGGAAGTTACTGCCTTTCTCGTCGTCTCCACCGCAGGCAAACACCACGGCACCCACGGCAAGAAGGGACGTGAGCAGCACCATCAGCGCGGAGAGGCGGTCAAGTACCAGCACGACGCCAAATGGGGGCTGCCAGTCGCCTAGGGCGTAATAGGTGATCTCACCGCTGGTGGCTTGGCGCACCAGGGCAATCGACACCAGCAGCAGAAGCATGGTGGCAATAACGCTCACAGCGCGCTTGTAGTGCGTCAGCCCCTGGCGTTGGTAAAGCAATAAAATACCCGCGACCAGGGGTAGTACCACGGGCAACACAATTAGATGCTGAATCATTCGCGGTCTTCCTTTTTACCATCCACGTGGTCGTTACCCACTTCGCTGCGCGCCCGCATGGCAAGAATGACGACGAACGCCGTCATGGCAAAGCCGATGACGATAGCGGTGAGAACCAGCGCCTGGGGCAGCGGGTCGGCAAACTGAGAGCCTTCGTTCACCAGCGCAGCACCGTCCGTCGTCAGCCCGCCCATGGAGAACAGGAACAGGTTGACCGCGTAGGAGAGCAGCGTCAGGCCCACAACGACCGGGAACGTTCTTCCACGCAGCGTCAGGTAGAGCCCGCAGGAGGTTAAGATGCCCGTGGTAATGGCGTAGAGCATTTCCATTAGTGGGATTCCTTTTCATTCGGCGTGTCGTGGGTGTCTGACGTTTTCGGGTCGCTCACCGGGCGGTGTGGTGTCGTCACCTTACCCAGGTTGGCCAGAATCATCAGCGTGGCACCTACCACTGCAAGGTACACCCCCAGGTCAAACAGCAGGGCCGTGGCAAGCTCGAACGTACCAATCAGCGGCAGGCTGAAATACCCAAACGACGAGGTCAGGAAGGGATAGCCCAATAGCCAGCTGCCTAGCCCGGTGAGCGTGGCAATGGCCACGCCGACCACGGCGACCGGCTGGAAGGGGAAGTTCAGGCGCTCCTGCGCCCACTCAACGCCCCGCGCCATGTACAGCAGAATCAACGCAACCGCAGTGATCAAACCGGCAATAAAGCCGCCGCCGGGTTGGTTGTGGCCGCGCAGGAAGATGAAGGCTGAGACCAGCAGCGCCAGTGGTAGTAGCGTCATTGAGATAGACGTCAGAATGGCCGGGTAGCGATCCGGCGACCAAGCACGGCCTTCACCGTCGCTGTGGGGCATGAACAGACGCAAGCGGTTGAGCAGCTTGAAGATAGCCAGGCCTGCAATGGCCAGTACGGTAATTTCGCCCAGGGTATCGAAGCCCCGGAAGTCGACCAGGATGACGTTGACTACGTTGTAGCCGCCGCCGCCAGGCTTGCTGTTCTCCACGAAGAAGTTGGAGATCGATAGCGTTTCGCGGGTCATCACCGCGTAGTTCAAGCTGGCGATCACCAGCCCCAGCGCACCGGCTAGCAGAATATCGCGCACGTTGCGCAACGGGCTCGATTCGGTGGGGGTTTTTTGTGGTAAGAAGAATAGCGCCAGCATCAGCAGAATCATGGTGACGACTTCTACCGATAGCTGGGTCAAAGCGAGATCCGGGGCCGAGAAACGTGCGAAGGTGAGGGCGACAAAGAGCCCTACTACTGACAGCATCAGCAGCGAAATTAAGCGGTAGCGGTGAGTCGCTGCGGTAGCAATACCACCAAAAATTAGCATGCCCGCGCCTAGCAGCACTACGCCATCTATCGGCTGGTTACCTTTGGTGCCGGTCAATTCTTGCACGCTGGCAAGGCCGATCACCCCCATGAGTAGAGCGGCCCCCAGCAACCATCCCATATAGCGCTGTAGCGAGTTGCCTTCCAGCTTGGTGATGACCTGTTCGGCGCGATAGCCGGTGGTAAGGATCAAACGCTCGAAAACGCGACGGGCATCGACGCTGTCGAAGGGCTGCATGAAACGACGCAGATCGGCATGACGCCAGTACATGGCAATGCCCGCTGCAAAGGCCAGCAAGCTCATCATCAGCGGCAAATTCACGCCGTGCCAGATGGCGAGATGGAACGACAACGGCTTGCCCAGAACTGCCTGGGTGGCTAGCTCCAAAATGCCTGTTGCGAAAAAGGCGGGGAATAGCCCTACCAGCACACAGAGCGCCACCAGCAGCTCTACGGGCAAGCGCATCAGGTGGGGCGGCTCGTGGGGAGCTTTCGGCGTTTGCTCGCGGGCGGGTTTGTAGAACACTGCATGAACCAGCCGCAGTGAGTATGCGACGGAGAGAATGCCGCCCAGCGTCGCCAGGGCGGGCAGCACCCAGCTCAAACCGCCGAGTACCGGGGTGGCGAGGGTTTCGGTAAAGAACATCTCTTTCGAGAGGAAACCGTTAAACAGCGGCACCCCCGCCATAGCGGCAGCTGCCAAGGTGGTCAGCAGTGCGGTGACGGGCATCGCCTTTTTGAGCCCGCCAAGCTGCTTCAGCTCCCGGGTGCCGGTTTCGTGATCGATGATGCCCGCGCTCATGAACAGCGCCGCTTTAAAGGTAGCGTGGTTCAGAATATGAAACAGCGCAGCTAACACAGCCATGGGGCTGCCAATCCCTAGCAGAACGGTGATTAAGCCCAGGTGGCTGACGGTCGAAAACGCCAGAATGCCTTTCAAGTCGGTTTTGAACAGCGCAAACCACGCGCCGTAAAGCAGCGTAATGGTACCCACCAGTGGCACGACCACGCTCCACAGCGCGCTATCCGCAATGGTGGGATGCAACCGGGCCATTAAGAAAATACCCGCCTTTACCATCGTGGCTGAGTGCAGGTAGGCAGAAACGGGCGTGGGAGCCGCCATGGCATGGGGAAGCCAGAACTGGAACGGGAACTGTGCGGATTTGGTGAATGCGCCCAGTAGTACAAGCCCGAGCATGAGTGGGTAGAGCGGGTCAGACACAATGATTGCGCCACTGGCCAGCACGTCATCCATGCGGTAGCTACCCGCCATATCGCCCAGCAGCAGTAAGCCTGCTAGCAGTGCTAGGCCGCCTGCACCGGTCACGGTCAGCGCCATGCGCGCGCCTTTACGGGCATCGCTGCGGTAGGACCAAAAGCCAATTAGCAGGAAGGAGGAGAGACTGGTCAACTCCCAAAATAGCCAGAGCAGGATAAGGTTATCGGACATCGAGATGCCGACCATCGAGGCCATAAACAGCATCAAGAAGGCGTAAAAGCGCCCAAAAGGCTCATCGCTTGCCAAGTAAAAATGGGCATATAATAGAATCAATAGCCCAATGCCCAAAATGAGTAGGTTGAAGAGCAGCGACAGGCCATCGAGACGAAACGCAAGCTCCAGGCCGAGTGCGGGCATCCAGGTGGCAGCAAAACGCAGCGCTTCACCCTCCATCAGGGCAGGTATTTGCAGCAGCGTAAGTAGCAGTGCTGTTGCTGGCAGTATGCCCGTTGCGAGCGAGCACCAAGTGCGGCCGCGTTGGGCAGTCAGTGCCGGCACCAGTACGCCCAGTAACGGCAGTAAGGCGATCCACAGCAGTGTCATGAGGTCATCCAGCGCAAAAAATCAAAAAAATCGCCAGAGCAAAGAGGGTTGCCCTGGAGGCGAAGATACATCAAGTGAAACAACAGGATATCACTTGTATGGAAGGTGTGTAATTTTAGTATAAAGTGTCGACGTTAACCGTTTAGAGACTTCTTGTTCCATGAGTGAACCCTTCAATACCTGGCAAGCCCGCTTTGAAAAGCTGCGTAGTAACAAGCTTTTTGAGGGAGTAGTGATTTCCATTATCGTCATTTCTGCGTTGGTCATTGGCGCGAAAACCTACGAAGAAACCTCTCGAATTGAGCAGTGGTTGCTCTACCTGGATGTCGCAGTCACAGTATTTTTCCTGGTCGAGATTTTGATCAGAATGGCAGCCGAGCGCAACTTAGTCAGCTTTTTTAAGAAGGGCTGGAACGTTTTTGACTTCTTAATCGTCACCGCCAGTCTGATTCCTATGGACGATTCAGAGATGGTGCTGCTGGCGCGGCTACTACGCATTTTCCGCGTGCTGCGCCTGGTGTCGATGATTCCAGAGCTGCAGATGCTGCTGGGCGCGCTAGTGAAATCGGTTCCCCGCATGGGCTACGTGGTGCTGCTCATGTTTATTATTTTCTACATCTATGCGGCGCTGGGTAGTTTTCTCTTCCACAACGTGGATGAGTTTTTGTGGGGCAACATTTCCGTTGCCATGTTAACGCTGTTTCGTATCGCCACATTTGAAGACTGGACGGACGTGATGTACGCCACCCAGGAGGTATATGCCTGGAGCTGGATTTACTACCTGACGTTCATTTTCCTTACTGCGTTTATTTTTCTTAATATGATGATTGGTATTGTGCTGGACGTGATGCAGAAAGAGAGTGCCCAGCTCGATTTTGACAGTGGCGAAGGGGAGCCTGCACAGCTGCAGGCACTGCGTAGCGACGTTCACTCGCTCAAAGCGCAGCTCGATCGTATGGAAGCCGCGTTGGCAGAGCGAAATACAGCTTCGCCTCCCCCCAATAGTCCTACTGATTCCGCTAAAACAGATTAACGACAGGAGCGCCGCTATGATGTTGTCCGACCCTTCTAAAAAGTATCGCCCTTTCGTGGCCGTGGATCTGCCTGACCGCCAGTGGCCAAGCCAACGTATCGAAACACCGCCCATCTGGTGTAGCGTTGACCTGCGCGACGGCAATCAGTCGCTGATTGACCCGATGGATCAAGAGCGCAAACAGCGCCTGTTCGACATGCTGTTGAAGATCGGATTCAAAGAGATCGAAGTGGGCTTTCCCTCTGCATCGCAGACCGATTTTGATTTCGTTCGCTCGCTGATCGAGCAAAACAAGATTCCCGAAGACGTGACCATTCAAGTGCTGACCCAAGCGCGTCCGCACCTGATTGAACGCACCTTCGAAGCGCTGAAAGGCGTCAAGAACGCCATCGTGCACGTTTATAACGCCACCGACCCGATGTTCCGCCGGGTGGTGTTCAACGTGGATAAAACCGAGTGTATCCAAATTGCTGTGGATGCCACCGCGCAGATTCGCGATTTGATGGCGGCCAACCCGGAAACGAACTGGACCTTCCAGTACTCTCCCGAGCTATTCACCACCACGGAGATGGAGTTCGCGGTCGAGATCGTCGAAGCGGTGATGGACACTTTTGGCCCCAGCGTCGACAACAAAATGATCGTCAACCTGCCAGCCACAGTCGAAGTCGCTACGCCCAACAACTACGCTGATCAGATTGAGTGGTTCTGTCGCCATGTCAAAAAGCGCGATACCTTGATCGTTAGCGTTCATCCGCACAACGACCGCGGCACCGGCGTGGCGGCGGCCGAACTCACGTTGATGGCGGGGGCGGATCGCGTCGAGGGCACGCTATTTGGCAACGGCGAGCGTACTGGTAACGTAGATATCGTCACGCTGGCGATGAACATGTATACCCAAGGGGTAAACCCCCAGCTCGATTTTTCCAATATCACGCCGATCATGCGCGAAGTGGAGTACTGCAACCAGCTGCCGGTTCATCCGCGCCATCCTTACGTGGGCGACCTGGTGTTCACGGCGTTTTCCGGTTCGCATCAGGACGCCATCAAGAAGGGCATGGCCGACCGTCGCGCCCATCCAGAAGCGCCGTGGGACGTTCCCTACCTACCCATCGATCCGCTGGACGTAGGTCGCAGCTACGAAGCGGTTATCCGCGTGAACAGCCAGTCAGGCAAAGGCGGCATCTCTTACCTGTTAGAACAGGAGCACGGTATCGAGCTGCCCCGCAGGCTCTCCATCGAGTTCAGCCAAGTGGTGCAGGAAGTGGCGGACCGCACCGGTAAAGAGATCACCTCACAAATGATCTACCAAGCCTTTGCCGATGAGTATTTAGAGCAGCGGTCACCGCTGGCACTGGTGAATCACCGTCTTTCCTCCGAGCCAGATAGCCCCAAAGTCGCGCTAGAGGCCATTGTCGAAAACGGCGGCCAACGCCAGACCCTGACCGGTGAAGGCAACGGCCCGCTGGCCGCGTTCATCAAGGCGCTGGTGGCGAGCGGCCAAGAGGTCGAAATCATTGACTATCACGAGCACTCCCGCGGCCAAGGGGCGGATGCCGAAGCGATCGCGTACGTGGAAGTGCGTATTGATGGCAAAGCCGTGTTCGGCGTAGGCACCGATGAAAGTATCACCAGTGCCTCCATGAAAGGTGTGCTGAGTGCGATCAACCGCCACTATTCGACGCAGCCTGCGGCGGCCAATGTGACGGCGGAAACCCTAGGCTAAGCAAGCGGTATTCGATTAACAAGGCAGAGAGCGAGCGGCCCCTGGCTGCGGCGACCTCACGGGGAATAGCGCAGCTCTAAGCCCCGACAGGGGCTTAGAGGCCGCTATACGCGGATCACAAAGGCGTCTTGCTCATCTTGCCCGGTACTTCCCGCACCAGCCTGGGCATGAGAAAGCCGGGCAGGTGTTCCAGTAGCACTTGAATGAGCGCTTGCGCCTCTTTGTCAGGCACGTCAAAGTGCGCGGCGCCCTGAACTGGGTCGAGTACGTGCAGGTAGTAGGGCAGCACGCCTGCTTCAAACAGCCGTTCCGAGAGGGCCGCGAGGGTGGGCACGTTGTCGTTGATGCCCCGTAATAGAACGCTCTGGTTCAGCAGCGTGACGCCTGCCTGTTTTAAGCGCGCGCAGGCATCCACCACGGCTTGGTCGATCTCATTGGCGTGGTTGATATGCAGCACGACGACTTTTTGTAAGCGGGTGCTGCCTAACCAGCTCAGCAGGCCTTCATCCACACGGTCGGGAATGACCACGGGCAAGCGGGTGTGAATGCGCAGCCGTTTTAGGTGAGGAATGCTCTCTAGCTGTTCAACCAGCCACGCCAGCTGCCGGTCGCTGGCGGCAAGGGGGTCGCCTCCTGATAGGATGGCTTCGTGAATCGAAGTGTCGGCACGTAGGTAGTCCAGGGCTTCCTGCCACTGGGCGCGGGAAGGCGAGTTCTCGCTATAAGGAAAATGGCGGCGAAAGCAGTAGCGGCAGTTGATTGCGCAGGCTGGGCTTGCTATCAGAAGTACCCGGTTTGCATATTTATGGATCAGCCCTTTGACGGGGCGGTGGTCGGCTTCCTCTAACGGGTCTGTGACGTAGCCCGGTGAGGCCAGTGTTTCATCGCCTATAGGCAGCACTTGACGCAACAGCGGGTCATTAGGGTCGTTGGGCTTAATGCGGGCAAGGTAAGCGTCGGGCACGCAAATATCGAACAGACGATGTCCGGCCTGCGCTCCGGGCAGCCATTGGGCGTCTAAACCAAGGCGTTGGCAGAGCGTGTCGGGATCACGAATCGCATGAGAAAGCTGCTGCTGCCAGGAGATCGAAACCTGGGCATGGGCGTGGTGACCAGCGATAATGATGTTCTCCTGCAAAAAGCCCTCCTTCGGGTTATCATGCGCGCACTTAGCGGCGTTGCTATTCGCAATGACGCAACTGACGGTAACGTAAGTGGCTGGCAGATCGCCGCACGTACGACATAGACAATTGAAACAGACCATTGAGAGGCATTATGGCGAACTATTCTACCAACGAATTCAAGGCAGGTTTGAAAGTAATGCTCGACGGCGACCCCTGTTCGATCGTTGAGAACGAGCTGGTGAAGCCGGGTAAAGGCCAGGCGTTCAACCGCGTGAAGCTGCGCAACCTGATGACAGGCCGTGTGGGTGAGAAAACCTTCAAGTCTGGCGACTCTTTAGAAGGCGCTGACGTCATGGATCTGGAAATGGAGTACCTCTATACCGACGGTGATATGTGGTACTTCATGAAGACCGACGGCTCGTTTGAGCAGTATGCGGTAGAGAAAAAAGCGCTGGGTGATACCGTCAAGTGGCTAAAAGAGCAGGTACCTTACATTCTTACCTTGTGGAACGATAAGGCCATTTCCGTAACGCCGCCTAATTTCATCGAGCTGGAAGTCGTAGAGACTGACCCAGGCCTAAAAGGCGATACGGCACAGGGTGGTTCTAAGCCTGCTACGCTATCTTCGGGTGCTGTGGTTCGCGTACCGCTGTTCATCAATCAGGGTGAAGTGCTGAAAATCGACACCCGTTCTGGTGAGTACGTATCACGCGCTTAACCGCGCGATGATAAAAGCGGCAGACATAGTCGCTTAAGCGTTTCGTTCATAAAGCCACGCGATACTGTTGCGTGGCTTTATGTTGTTAGGGAGAAGGGAATGACACTGAACTGGCAGCCAACGGCAACGATAGGCACCTTGCGCGAGCGCGCACGTTTGATCGCGACGGTGCGCGCCTTTTTTGCTGCTCGGGGCATATGGGAGGTGGAGACGCCAGTGCTCGGCCAAGGGGGCAGCACCGACGTGCATCTAGTGTCGCTATCGTCGCTTGCCCGCACCGATAAAGGTCAGCGCAAGCTATGGCTGCAAACCTCGCCTGAGTTTCATATGAAGCGACTGCTGGCGGCCGACAGCGGCCCCATTTTTCAGCTGGCAAAAAGCTTTCGTGATGGCGAAGTGGGGGCTCGGCACAATATCGAATTCACCATGCTGGAGTGGTACCGCCCTGGTTTCACGCTGGCGCAGTTGATAGAGGAGACAACGGCGCTGGTGGAGCACGTATTGCCCCAGTCACCTGGCCCGGTGGTGTACTACCGTTATCGCGAACTCTTTCATCGCCACTTGGAGGTAGACCCGTTCACCACGTCGCTGGTCACGCTGCGGTCGCTAGCAGCAGAGCGGGGCAATATGTCGGCCCAAGCGCTAGCCGAGGAGGGGCGCGATACTTGCCTGGATCTGCTCATGGGAATGGTTATCGAGCCAACCTTGGGGCAACAGGAGCTTAGCGTAGTCGTTGACTATCCTGCGAGCCAAGCGGCGCTGGCGCGACGTCATCAGGATGCCGATGGCGAATGGGTGGCCTCTCGCTTTGAGCTATACCTGAACGGTATCGAGCTCGCCAATGGCTACGATGAGTTGACCGATGCCGAGGAGCAGCGCCAGCGTTTCGATGCAGATAATGCCGAGCGTCGCCGGTTGGGGCTACCTGAAGTAGATGTCGATGCTCATCTATTGGCAGCGCTAGAACAGGGGCTGCCAGCCTCTTCCGGCGTGGCGCTGGGGCTGGATCGTTTGATCCAATTAGCGCTGGGTAAAGCGCGCCTGGAAGAGGTCTTGGCGTTTTCGACGGCTAACTGCTAACAACGCGGCCAGCCTGACTCAGGGCGTTGGGGTGGCGAGGCTCTGCCCCATTTGCACTGTTGCCCCTAGCGTGTGGTTGCCAAACGCCACGGGTTTAGCGAAACACAACACGACGGTGGAGCCGAGCTTGAAGCGGCCCATCTCAGCACCTTTCTCCAGCACAATCGGCTGCCCGAAGCGCATGCGCTGAGGGTGGCCCGACAGCGGTGTTACTTGCCCAGACCAGACGGTTTCAATGGCGGCTACAATCATGGCGCCGACCAGCACCATCGCCATAGGGCCGTGCTCGGTATCAAAGATGCACACCAAACGCTCATTGCGGGCGAACAAGCCGGGCACGTAGTTGGCGGTGGCTTGGTTGACCGAAAAGAGTCGCCCCGGCACGTAGATCATTTCCCGCAGCGTGCCGGTCACTGGCATATGCACGCGGTGGTAGTCGCTTGGCGAGAGATAAACCGTCGCGAAGCTGCCGTTCAAAAATTCATCAGCTAACGCTTTGTCGCCGCCCAGCAGGGTTTGGACGGAAAACGTATGCCCTTTTGCCTGCACCAGTTTGCCCGCCGTGGTGAGG
Source organism: Vreelandella sp. L-25 (assembly GCF_056857535.1). Taxonomy (NCBI): domain Bacteria; kingdom Pseudomonadati; phylum Pseudomonadota; class Gammaproteobacteria; order Oceanospirillales; family Halomonadaceae; genus Vreelandella; species Vreelandella sp. L-25. The sequence goes on along the minus strand of NZ_JBSXNH010000053.1, from coordinate 17,579 downwards.
CGGCCAAACTGTGAAAGCGTGCCATCCGCAGGGCTCAGTAGACCTTCGCCCAGTGGGCGAGCATCCGCTTTCAGCGCGCGGGTAAAAAAGTCGTTGAATGTGGCGTAGGCGGTGGGGTCTGGCTCCAGCGCCTGGCCCATATCCACCTTGAAGCGCTTGATAAACGCTTTAATCAGGGTGTCTTTCACCCAGGGGTTATCGCACTGGGCAAACTTACCCGTCAGGCGCGACAGCGCGTGTTGAGGCAAGGGGTATTGAAGTAGTGAAAAGGCTTTTTGGGAAAGGGTCACAGTAATATCTTCATTTCTCGATGGGTGTATCGTCGCGGTTGCCCCATTCACCCCAGGAACCCGCGTAGCCGCGTATATTAAAGCCTAGCGCTTTACCTACAAGCCAAGTAAAGCTGCTGCGGTGGTGGCTTTGGCAGTGGGTGGCAATTTCCATATCGGGAGTGAGCCCTAGGGCATTAAGTTCGGTCATGAGCTCGGCGTAGTCGCGGATTCTCAGCGCCCGGCTGCGATCCATGGCGTCTAGCCAATCCATGTTCACTGCACCAGGAATATGTCCCAAGTGTTTGTTGTTGCCGCGTTCGCCGTCGTACTCCGCTTTGGAGCGGGCGTCCCAAATGGCAAACTGTTTGTTGCTGAGCTTCTCTTTGATCTCATCGCAAGTAATGGCGGCACTAGGGTTGAGAATCTCAGCGTGGTATTCGCTTGGCGTTGGCGCGGTGGGCTCGGTGCTCTCTTCCAGTCCTGCGTCGCGCCAGGCGTGAATGCCGCCGTTTAGATAGGAGTAGCGGGTGTGGCCGATCAGCTCCAGTGTCCAGAGCAGGCGAGCTGCCCAGCCGCCGCCTTCGTCGTCGTAAGCCACTACATGGGTGTCGCGGGTTAATCCCAGCGCGCTGAATAACTTGGAGAGAAACTCCACCGACGGCACGTCGTTGGGCACTGGGCCTTCGCCGCGCATCAAGTAGCGAAAATCCAGATAAATGGCGCCGGGAACGTGGCCCTGACGGTAGCTTTCGCCATTGGCGGGCACATCGATAATCAGCAGTTCAGGCGCCTGTAAGTGCTCTTGTAACTGCTCCGGCTCCACGATGAGTGGCAATAGATTGTGTTCTGATGAGTGGCTGGCGGTGCTCATATCCGGCTCCCTTAACATTAAGACAACTGCAACGAGGCTAACGACGGTGTCGCCCTGGTCATTGTAGGTTCGTCACTGCGGATTCAAGCTATCGAGAATCCGTCGATAACTGGCAAAACGCTCTGGGTGAATCTTGCCTGCCTCGACGGCATCCAGTAAAGCGCAGCCCGGCTCGTTGCGGTGGCGGCAGTCACGGAACCGGCAAAGGCCCAAATAGGGGTGGAACTCGATGAAGCCGTCGGTCACTTCCTGCTCGTCCAGATGGATCAGGCCAAACTCACGGATGCCGGGCGAGTCGATCAGTTCGCCATTGCTGACTTCGTCGCTGCGCATAGCGTAGAGCCGTGCGGTGGTCGTCGTGTGCGTGCCTTTACGCGAATCTTCCGATAGCGCGCCAATGCGCAGGGTTTCGTCGGGCAGCAGCAGGTCTATGAGCGATGATTTCCCCACGCCACTCTGGCCGACGAATACCGAGGTGCGGCCCGCGAGCTGCTGGCGCAACTTATCCAGCCCTTCGGGGTTGGCCGTGGTGGTGCGTACCACCGGATAGCCTAGCTGGTGATAGCGCTCCAGCAGCTGACCGAGTTCGCCGCCATCGTCTGGCAGTAAATCGGTTTTATTCAGCACCAGCACAGGCGCGATGCCGGTAGCTTCAGCGGCTACCAGATAGCGGTCAATCAGGTTGGGGTGGGGTGCAGGCTCGACGGCGAATACAATCAGCAGCTGATCAATATTAGCGGCTACCGGCTTAAGCTGGCCGCGTGGGTCAGGGCGTTTCAAAATACTGTCGCGCTCTTCACGGGCAACCACCACGCCAGAGCCATCCTGGCCTGCCCGCCAGATCACTCGGTCGCCGGTCACCAAGCCATCAAGGTTGGCGCGCAGGTGGCAGCGTATAGGTGTGCCGTCGGCGTCACGCACTTCCAGCGTACGGCCAAAGTGGGCCATCACTCGACCCGGCTGCTCTGGGCCGTATTCGCCTGCAGAGAGCTTTTCGGCATCCTTGGAATCGCGCTTTTCAGCGCGCTGGGCGCGTTCGGCTTGAATCTTCTCGACTCGCCACTGCTGCTGGCGGCTTAATTTACGTTTGCTCATGACCACCTGATGATCGTTACAATAGACGTCATTGTACCCACCAGGGCGGTCAACTGTCCTGTATGGGGTGCGGGTTAGCGCAATATAAGCGACACTTTTACTTTATTCGCCGATGTCAGGGCGAAACTGGCCAAGGAATGAATGCAATGAGCGAGCAAAGCGGCGCACCGCGTAGCGACCTGTTGGTATGGATTGATTTGGAAATGACCGGCCTGGAGCCGGATAAAGAGCGCATTATCGAGGTGGCGACACTCATCACCGATGCTCAGTTGAATGTCGTGGCAGAAGGCCCCGTGATCGCCGTCAAACAGCCCGATAGCCTCTTGGCCGGAATGGACGATTGGAACCAGAAAACCCACGGTGAGTCTGGGCTGGTGGCGCGGGTGAAAGCGAGCACCATCGAAACTAAAGAAGCCGAGCGCCAAACTCTCGACTTTTTACGCCAGTACGTGGTGGCGGGCTCCTCGCCGATGTGCGGCAACAGTATTCATCAAGACCGCCGCTTCTTAGAGCGGGAAATGCCCGACTTGTGGGCGTTCTTTCACTATCGCAACTTGGATGTCTCGACCGTCAAAGAGTTGGCGAAGCGCTGGAACCCCGGTGCGCTGGCGGGCTTCAAAAAGCAGAATGCCCACTTGGCGATGGATGATATCAAGGAGTCGATTGCGGAGCTTGCCCATTACCGCAGCACGTTTTTGCGTATTGAAGGTGGTGGCGACGAAGAGGAGTAGCCCTCATGCGCGTGTCGCGATACGCGCATCTCGCTTATGGCGCTGCTCGTCGAGTGCCCAGGCAACGTGTTCGCGTACTAGCGCGCTGGGATAGGCACGACGTGCCCACAGCGCTGCCTCGACGGCATCACTCCACGGAGCATTGCCTAACCCGACGGCAAGATTACGTAGCCAGCGCTCATAGCCAATGCGGCGAATGGGGCTGCCTGCGGTTTTGTCCAAAAATTCCTCTTCGCCCCAGCTAAACAGCGCAATAAGCGATGCGCGGTCAAGGTCGTGGCGTGGGGAGAAGTCCTCTTCTTGGGTGAATTTTGTGAAGCGTGTGAACGGGCAAACGAGCTGACAGTCGTCGCAGCCATACACGCGATTGCCCATGGCGCGACGGTACTCCACGGGAATCGCGCCGTGCAGCTCAATGGTGAGATAAGAGATGCACTTGCGCGAATCGACGACCTTATCGTCCACGATGGCCCCTGTGGGACAAGCGGTGCGGCAAGCGCTACAGCTGCCGCAATGCTCTTGCGCAAAAGGAGCATCGACAGGCAGCGGTAGGTCGGTATACAGCTCCCCAAGAAAGAACAGCGAGCCCGCTTTGGGATTCAGCAACATGGCGTTTTTACCGAACCACCCTAAGCCTGCTTTTTGGGCGAGCGCACGCTCCATCACCGGGGCGGAGTCGACGAAGGCGCGAAAACCAAATTTTCCTACTTCTTGCTCGATGTGCTTTGCTAACTGCGCCAAGCGTTTGCGCATTAATTTATGATAATCACGGCCCAGCGCGTAGCGGGAGACATAGGCACGGTTGGGTTGGCCAAGCACTTTGGCACTCTCTACTTCGGCGGGCAGGTAGTCCATGCGCACGCTGATGACCCGGCGGGTGCCGGGTTCCAGTTCGTCAGGTCGCGTGCGTTTGGTGCCGTGCTTCGCCATAAAGCCCATCTCGCCGTGGTAGCCTTTATCCAGCCAGTTGGTGAGGTGCGTTTCGTGGTCGTTTAGATCAGTGTCAGTGATACCCACCTGCTGAAAGCCCAGCTCGCGCCCCCACTGTCTAATCAGTGCGGCAAGCTGGCGAAGCTGTTCTGCGGATAGCCGTTCGTGAGTCGGGTGTTCACGCGACGGCTGGTTGCGAGACAGTGAAAAAGTCGTGGAACTTGGCATGGTCAGTCAACGGTGGTGCGTTAAGCGCGCTATGCTAACGCATTAGCCTCTGCCACAACATGCCGTGCGTGCCTAAGCTGACACTGGCTGTGTTTAAGCGTTGATTTAGTACCCTATTTAAGGAGCAATCGTGTCTACGTTGAGTACCTCTTCGCTACGCCCCCTTTATAAGGCGTCTCAAGTGCGCGAGCTGGATCAGCGCACCATTGCAGGCGGTATAGAGAGCTTTGCCCTAATGCAGCGAGCCGCCTCTAGCGCTTGGCACAGCTTTCGTTCCCGCTGGCCTCAGGCGCGCAGTGTCACGGTGCTTTGCGGCGGCGGTAATAACGGCGGCGATGGGCATGTATTGGCGGCGCTGGCCATGCAGTCGGGGCTTAAGGTGCAGCGCCTTTCCCTCAAGCCGCGAGACGCGCTTTCTGGCGACGTTGCCCGTGCCGCGGAGCTGGCAACGGCCGCCGGGGTAGGGTTTGAAGAGTGGCACCCGCACACTACGCTTGCCGGTGAGGTCATTGTCGATGCGTTGCTGGGTACCGGGCTTTCCGGCGAGGTCGAAGGCAGCATTAAGCAGGCCATTAAAGCGATGAATACGGCATCTCAGCCAGTGCTGGCGCTGGATATCCCGTCGGGCATTTCAGCCGATACTGGCGCGATGTTAGGCACAGCAGTGGAAGCCACCTGCACGGTAACCTTTATTGGCGACAAAATTGGTCTGCATACCGGTGATGCCCCGGCGTATACCGGCGATATCGATTTTCGCCCGCTGGGCGTCAAAGCCCAGGCATTTTTTGATATTCCACCTACCGCTTGGCGGCTGGATGATGCGCTGCTAGGCGAGGCTTTCACTCCACGTTCTCGTACTAGCCATAAGGGCAGCTTGGGGCATGTGCTGGTGATGGGCGGTGCGCCGGGCTTTGGTGGCGCAGCGCTGCTGGCTTCCCAGGCGGCTGCACGCTTGGGTGCCGGTAAGGTAACGTTGGCCACGGCACACGAACATATCACCGCAAGCCTAGTGCGCTGCCCAGAAGTCATGGTGCGGGCGGTGCGTGGTGGTGCTGATGCGGCAGATTTGCCTGCCTCAGCGGATGTGGTGGTGATAGGGCCAGGGCTTGGGCAAGAGTCCTGGGGGCAGGCGATGTTGCAAAGCGCGCTTAAGGCTTCTTCACCGCTGGTAGTGGATGCCGATGCGCTCAACTTGTTGGCAAGCCGCTGGCCAGACCTCCGCCGGGATAACTGGATACTCACGCCTCATCCTGGTGAGGCAGCAAGGCTGCTGGGGTGCTCTGTGTCTGATGTCCAAGCCGACCGGCCTGAGGCTGCCCGTGCATTGCAACGCGCTCGTGGCGGTATAGTGATATTGAAAGGAGCAGGCAGCCTGATTGCCGGGCCGAGCGGATTGGTGGTTTGCCCTTACGGGAATCCAGGCATGGCGAGTGGCGGGATGGGAGATATATTAAGCGGTATGTTAGGCGCTTTGGTGGGGCAGTTTAATAGCCTGGAGCAGAGCGCATGGCTGGGCGTGATGGCACACGCTTTAGCGGGGGATGAAGCCGCTAAAGCAGCGGGCGAGCGTGGCCTGTTAGCAAGTGATCTGGCATCCTATGCACGAGTGTTAATTAACCCGTGAAGGCGGCCAACATGCAGGTGCAATTGAACGATGAAGTGGCCCACGTCGCTTTTGGCGAAGCGCTGGGTCAAGCGCTAAAAGGTCACGGGCGTGTTTATTTAGAAGGCGACTTAGGGGCAGGTAAAACGACCTTAACGCGCGGCATTTTGCGGGCCTACGGTTATCAAGGGGCGGTGAAAAGCCCCACCTACACCTTGGTAGAGCCTTATGAGCTTGGCAATCAACGTATTTATCACCTTGATTTGTATCGCCTAGCAGACCCGGAAGAGCTGGAGTTCATCGGTGGACGCGATGTGCTGGCCGACGATGCGCTATGTCTGATTGAGTGGCCGAGCCGAGGGGAGGGCTGGTTGCCCGCCCCAGATCTGCGTATTCAACTGAGCGTTGCTGAAACTGGACGCGTCGCGCTATTAAACGCCGGTAGTTCTCTTGGCGAAGATGTCATAGAGCAACTGGCGCGTCAGTGTGTCGGGATGCAACAGGAGTGTGGTGTGCTTCAATGGATATGAAAAACCCACTGGCTCGTTTAATAGGTCAGTTAGCAACTGGCTGCGCGGTTTTATTGGTAGGTACCGCCACTCTACAGGCGGCCACCGTTGAGAGCATGCGACTCTGGGCAGCACCCGATCATGCTCGTTTGGTGTTTGATCTTACCGCTGCCGCAGAGGCCAATGTGTTTTCATTAGAAAACCCGTCGCGCCTAGTCATTGATCTTGATGAGAGCCAGCTGAATACCGACGTATCAACACTGCCGCTAGATGGCAGTGCGATTGCGGAAGTGCGAACCGGCGTGCGGGATGGTGGTGGCCTGCGGGTCGTGCTTGAGTTGAATCGTGATATTGAGCCGCGCCACTTTACGCTACCGCCTAATGATCAGTATGGCCACCGTCTCGTGGTGGATTTGGAGTACCCTGGCGAAAGCGCTGTGGAGAACCCTATCGACCCTATTGAGGCGATGATTCGTGACCAGGAGATGCTGGCGCAGCGCTCGGCTCAGGCCCAGTTGTCCGGTGTGGAAGCTGACGTTTCTACACCTACGCCCGCGCAGCCTCCCGTCGAGGTTCAGCCCGCTCAGCCTCACCCACAGCGTGACATAATTATTGCTGTTGATGCGGGGCACGGCGGCGAAGACCCCGGTGCGATTGGCCCATCGGGTACTCGTGAAAAGGATGTGGTGTTGGATATCGCCCGACGGCTGGCTGCTGAGGTGAATCGAACCCAAGGCTTCAAGGCTGTGTTGATTCGTGACGGCGACTATTATTTGGGGTTACGCCAGCGTACTCAGCTTGCCCGCGAGCAGAAAGCTGACTTCTTTGTATCGGTACATGCCGATGCGTTTACCAGTCCAAGGCCCCAGGGTAGCTCGGTTTATGCGCTTTCACAGCGGGGGGCAACGTCAGAAACGGCTCAGTGGCTGGCGGATAGCGAGAACCGCTCCGACTTGATTGGTGGCGTCGATGGCAGTTTGTCGCTGCGTGATAAAGACCAAGTATTGCGCGGGGTGCTGCTGGATCTCACCATGACGGCTACGCTCAACGACTCGCTCTCGATTGGCGGGCAGGTGCTTGAGCAACTTGGGCGCGTGAACCGGTTGCATAAATCGCGGGTAGAGCAGGCGGGCTTCATGGTGCTGAAATCGCCGGATATTCCTTCGCTACTGATTGAAGTGGGCTTTATCTCAAACCCAGATGAAGAGCGCCGCCTGCGCGACCCGGTGCATCAGCAGGGGCTAGCAACGGCCATTTTCAGTGGCTTGCGCGATCATTTTCAGCGTAACCCGCCCCCAGCGAGCCTGCTGGCGTGGCAGCGCGATAATCAGCGTAGCCCTACCGGAAACGAGTACCGCATTCAGTCCGGCGATACGCTATCGGCGATTGCGATTCGCCACGGCGTACCGGTGAACCAGCTAAAGCAAGCGAACGACCTGAATGGCGATGTGATCCGCGTGGGCCAAGTGCTGCGTATCCCCAGTTCTTAAGCCGTTGTTTAAGCGTCTGGGCTAGAAACGGGTGCTTAAGAAATCGTTTTGATGATTAGCTTCTGAGGTGTTGGTTGACTGAATTAAACTCGCTGTCTGGCCGTATTCATGTGCTCGACCCCCGCTTAGCGAACCAAATCGCGGCGGGGGAGGTGGTCGAGCGCCCCTCGTCAGTGACAAAAGAGCTGATTGAGAACGCCATTGATGCGGGCAGTCAGCGTATTGAAGTAGAGATCGAGCAGGGCGGTGCCCGGCTGATTAAAGTGCGCGACGATGGCATCGGTATTGGCGAGCAGGACTTGCCCCTGGCGCTGGCCCGTCATGCCACCAGCAAAATCAGCAGCCTGGAGGATCTAGAAGGCGTTAGTTCGCTGGGTTTCCGCGGCGAGGCACTAGCATCTATCAGCTCCGTCTCGCGCCTAGAGCTAGTCTCTAATGCTGACGAAGACCCCCGCCAGGGGTGGCGGGTAGTGGCGGAGGGCCGTGGCATGGAGGCCAGGGTAACGCCCGCGCCGCACCCCCGAGGCACCAGTGTTTCTGTGCGCGATCTGTTTTTTAATACGCCAGCGCGGCGCAAGTTCTTGCGCACTGAAAAGACCGAGTTTGCCCACGTGGAAGAGGCGTTTCGTCGTCAAGCGCTGTCGCGCTACGACATTGCCTGGGTACTGAGGCACAATCAAAAAGTGGTGCACCAGCTGCCGCCGGGCAATACGCCCACTGCGCGCGAGCGCCGTATTGCCTCCCTGCTGGGTAAAAATTTTATTGAGCATGCGCGTTATATTGAACGCGAAGCGGGTGGCCTTAGGTTAAGCGGCTGGGTGGGGCTGCCGACCCACTCCCGCTCCCAGGCTGACCAGCAGTACTTCTTCGTCAATGGCCGGGTCGTGCGTGACCGCTTAGTGGCGCATGCGGTGCGCCAGGCCTACCGAGACGTGCTGTATAACGGTCGTCATCCGGTTTTTGTACTCTATCTTGAGCTGGACCCGGATGTGGTCGACGTTAACGTCCATCCCACCAAGCATGAAGTGCGCTTTCGTGATGGCCGGATGGTCCATGACTTTCTCTATTCAAGCTTGCACCACTGTCTGGCGGCTTCAAAGCCTTCCGAAGAGGAGCAGTCCTCGCCAGAAGATCATCCGGTGCCTGTTGGCCCTGAAGCGGCCACAACGGAAGAGCCGCCCGCGCCACGTTGGCAGCAGCAGGGCATGCCGCTATCGGAAGGGTCGGATCGGCACCCCGGCGCCGAGCGCGTGCGCCGGTTTATGCAAGGGTACCAGGCGCTCCATCCTGATCACGAAGAGACGCTGTTAACGCCTCAACCAAGCCCGCCCGGCCAGCGCCCAGCTGCTAACGAAGTGCGCGAAGCGCCGCTGGCTATGCCCGCGCATGATGCCACCGCCGCACCACCGTTAGGTTTTGCACTAGGCCAGCTGCACGGCGTGTATATCCTGGCTCAAAACGCCCAGGGGTTGGTGTTGGTCGATATGCATGCGGCTCATGAGCGGATCGTATATGAACGCATGAAAAACCAACTGGCGGCGGCTAAAGGGATCGATACGCAGCCGCTGTTAGTGCCCGTATCGCTGGCGGCGAGTCGCAGCGAAGTGGCTACTGCAGAGAGCGAACGTGACGCTATTGCTCAGCTAGGCGTTGAGTTGGATGTGGCAGGCCCCGAGACGCTGCTGGTGCGCCAACTGCCCGCTCTGCTGGCTCAGGCCGACCCTGAAGCGCTGGTGCGTGAAATGCTCGAAGAGCTAGCTCGATTTGGCCGTACGCATCAGGTAGAAGCGCGTATTCATGAGTTGCTGTCTACCATGGCGTGCCATGGCAGCGTGCGTGCCAATCGTCGTTTAACGCTCGATGAAATGAATGCCCTGTTGCGCGATATGGAACGCACCGAGCGCAGCGATCAGTGCAATCACGGTCGCCCTACTTGGACGCAAATGAGCATGCAAGCGCTCGACCGACTTTTTTTACGTGGCCAGTAATGATGAAGACAATAAACGGAGTGCGGTAAACAGATGGCTGATACACGCCCCTGGGCGATATTTTTGATGGGGCCTACTGCCGCTGGAAAAACCGACGCGGCAATAGCGCTCCACGAGCAGTTAGGTCACGAGCTCATCAGCGTGGATTCCGCCATGGTCTACCGGGGAATGGATGTGGGCAGCGCTAAGCCCCGCGCTGAGGAGCTTGCGCGGGCACCCCATCGGCTTATTGATATTCGCGACCCTGCCGACCCTTACTCCGCGGCAGATTTTCGTGAAGACGCCCTGCAAGAGATGCGGCAAATCAGCGCGGCTGGGAAAGTGCCGCTGCTGGTAGGCGGCACAATGCTTTACTTTAAACGCTTAGTGGAAGGTGTCGCGAACCTGCCTTCTGCGGATGCCGCTATTCGTGAACAGCTTGAAGTGAAGCGACAAGCCGAAGGCTTAGCGGGCTTGCATCGCGCACTCGCTGAAGTGGACCCGACTTCGGCGGCGCGTATTCATCCTAATGACCCCCAGCGGTTAATGCGGGCTTTGGAAGTGTTTTACGCCAGCGGTCGACCCATGAGTGAACTGTGGGCCGAACAGCAGCCTGAAACCTTTCCGTGGCGGGTGTTGTCGATAGCGCTAGCGCCTAATGATCGTAAGATACTTCATCAACGTATTGCCCAACGTTTTGAAACAATGTTGGGTGAGGGCTTGATAGATGAGGTGGCCGCCCTCAGAAAGCGTAATGATATTCATCTTGGCTTGCCATCGATGAAGAGTGTTGGCTACCGTCAAGTATGGGAATATTTAGACGGCGCTTACGATCAGGGCGAGCTGGTGTCACGAGGGGTCATTGCCACTCGGCAGCTAGCGAAGCGTCAGCTCACTTGGTTGCGTAGCTGGCCGTCACTTAACTGGATAGACTCGCAGCAGCCAGACGCATTGGATAAGCTTCTGAAATTCGTGCGTGACAGCGGTGCTTAGCGTAAGATAGTGATTTCGAGTGGCCGGCGAGCGCTTTTGACACACCGGGCCTTTCGGGCAACAAGATTGCGGCGTAGCACCAGTAGGGCACGCCATTTGATAACCAACCCCAACGACAGTTTTAGGGAGAGCAACATGTCCAAAGGGCAGTCCCTTCAAGACCCGTACCTGAACATCTTGCGCAAGGAGCGCATTCCGGTCTCTATTTTCCTGGTAAACGGCATTAAGCTGCAGGGCCAGATTGAATCGTTTGACCAGTTTGTCATCTTGTTGCGCAATACCGTCAGTCAGATGGTTTATAAACACGCTATTTCCACGGTAGTGCCTTCACGCAATGTGCGTTTGCCGGCACAAGACCCTTCAGCATCTGATGCTGAACTCTAACACTGCTGGATAGCAAGAGAGTCCACGAGGTATTGATTGTTTTTTGAACGCCCAGAAGCCGGTGAAACGGCAGTTCTTGTTCACGTAGATTTCTATGATGAGCAGGCGCGTGAAGACCCGGGTGAGTTCTTGGAGCTCGTGCGCTCTGCTGGCGCAGAGCCCGCGACATTGCTCACAGCCAGCCGACAGCGCCCTGATTCCCGTACGTTTATTGGGTCAGGTAAGTTGGATGAGCTGCGGGCAATGCTCGCAGCTCATCAAGCGGAACTGGTGATCTTCAACCACAGTTTAAGCCCTTCCCAGCAGCGTAACCTTGAGAAGGAACTCAAGTGTCGTGTCTTGGATCGCACCGGTCTGATTCTCGATATTTTTGCGCAGCGGGCACGAACACATGAAGGTAAGCTGCAAGTAGAGCTTGCCCAGCTTGAGTATATGTCCACACGCCTGATTCGCGGCTGGACACACCTTGAGCGCCAAAAAGGCGGCATTGGCCTGCGCGGTCCTGGCGAAACCCAGCTAGAGACTGACCGACGGCTGCTGCGCGGCCGCATTAAATCTATTCATAAACGGCTCGATAAAGTACGCAGCCAGCGCGAGCAGAATCGGCGTGCTCGGGCTCGGGCGGAGATCCACAGTGTTTCGCTGGTGGGTTATACCAACGCGGGTAAGTCGACGCTGTTTAACGCGTTGACCAGCGCTGAGGTTTATGCGGCTGATCAACTGTTTGCTACCCTGGATCCAACGCTCCGCCGGCTTGAAATCGAAGACGTTGGGCCCGTTGTTATGGCGGATACGGTTGGTTTTATTCGCCATTTGCCGCATAAGCTGGTGGAGGCCTTTCAGGCGACGCTGCAAGAAGCGGCCGAGGCAACTTTGCTGGTGCATGTCATCGATGCAGCTGACCCAGATCGAGAGCTAAACGTTGAGCAAGTCGATAATGTGCTCAAAGAGATCGGTGCTGACAGCGTGCCGGTGCTCAAAGTCATGAATAAAATCGACAAGCTAGACAGCGCCCCGCGCATTGAGCGCGACGGCCATGGCGTGCCAGAGGTAGTTTGGCTGTCTGCTCAGCAGGGCCAAGGGCTTGATCTATTGCATGAAGCTTTGACCGAGCGCCTTGCCAATGACGTGATTGGTTTTTCGCTTACACTGTCACCAGAGCAGGGTAAGTTACGCGCTGGCTTGCATGAGCTTAACGCCGTACGCGAAGAGAGTTTTGATGAGCAAGGGCGCTCCGTGTTGGATGTGCGCTTGCCCAGGCGCGACTTTAACCAGTTGATGGCTCAACTGGGTGAGCGTGCCAATACCTATTTACCAGAAGCATTACGCGAATCTGACGAATGGTAGCCCATCAAGTACCTACTCCACAGTCATTGACTGTGGAGTTGTGGTACACGATTGATATAGCAACAATATCAAAAGCACCCGGCCTTGCATAAGCACAAGGCAATGTGCAGGTGAACACCTTAGTGGAGACGAAGTATGGCCTGGAATGAGCCCGGTGGTGGCAACCAGCACGACCCCTGGAGTGGTGGTGGTCGACGTGGTAACAGCGGCGGCGATCGCGGTGGGAGCAATGGTGGTGGTAATAACGGCAATAAAGGTGGCAACAATCAAGGGCCACCCGATCTTGACGAAGCGCTGAAAAAATTCCAAGACAAGCTGAACGGCATGCTTGGCGGCGGCAGTAAGCAAAGTGGCGGGGGCGGTAATGGTAAAAGCGGGGGCGGTAAACCTCGCAATTCCTTTGCGTTGCCGGGCCTCTTGATTATTGTTGCGCTTGCCATTTGGGCTGCCTCAGGCTTTTACTTGGTTGACCAGTCTGAGCGTGGGGTTGTACTGCGCTTTGGTGAGTACCAAGGCATTGTTGAGCCAGGCCTGCAGTGGAATCCACCGCTGATTGATGATGTGCGCATGGTAAACGTAACACGCGTTCGTTCCGTCTCTCAGACCCAGTCCATGCTGACTCGCGACGAGAACATCGTTGAAGTGGAAATCTCTGCGCAGTACCAAGTCGCCAACCCGCGTGACTTTGTACTTAACGTACGTAATCCCGCTCTCTCTATTGAGAATGCGCTGGACTCTGCACTGCGTCATGTGGTCGGTGGTACGGATATGATTGATATCCTGACCTCTGGTCGTGAGATTTTGGGTAGCTCGGTGGCGAGCCGTCTGCAAGCATACTTAGATGCCTATGGTGCCGGTATTCGTCTGCAAACCATCAACATTGAATCAACATCTGCACCTGCACCGGTTATTGATGCCTTTGATGACGTTATTCGTGCTCGCGAAGATCGCCAGCGGACCATCAACGAAGGTATGGCTTATGCCAACGCGATCATCCCAGCTGCACAAGGCCAAGCTCAGCGTGTTGTAGAGCAGGGCCAGGGTTACCGGGAGTCGGTAGTCGCTGAAGCGCAAGGTCAAGCCAACCGTTTTAATGCGCTGTTAACTGAGTACCGTAATGCGCCAGAGGTCATGCGTGAACGTATGTATCTGGATGCAATTGAAGAAGTGTTTGGTAGCACGCCCAAGGTGCTGTTGGATGTGAGCGAAAATGCTCCGCTGATGTACCTGCCGCTAGACCAGATGCGCGGTAACAGTGGTAGTGACAGCAGTTCAACGACTGATAGCAGTGGCGATAGCAGCAGCGATGCGATTGATCCGCGCGTGCTGGAGTCGCTGCGGGGCAGCCAAAGCAGCTCCTCATCGTCGTCTAGTAATAACCCTATCCGCAGGGAGGGCCGCTAAATGATTAATAATCGATCCCTGCTTATCGTAGGTGGCTTGGCCGCCGTGGCGTGGCTAGCAAGTAACAGCCTATACGTAGTGGATGAAACCGAGCGTGCGGTGAAGCTGCGTTTTGGTGAAGTCATCGAAGAGAATATTCAGCCGGGCCTGCATGCCAAAATTCCGATTGCTCAGACAATTCGTAAATTTGACACGCGTTTGCTGACACTGGATACCGATACCAGCCGTTACCTGACCCTTGAGCAGAAAGCGGTAATCGTAGACTCCTACGTAAAGTGGCAAGTGATTAACCCCACTCGCTACTACGAGGCGACCGCAGGTGATGAGATGATGGCGATTCGCCTGATTCAGCCACGGGTCGATGAGAGTCTGCGTAACGAGTTTGGTCGCTTGAACCTTCAGGAAATCATTGCCGAGCGCCGTGATGACCTAATGACAGGCCCGACAGCAGAGCTTGACGAGCTGATGCGTGAAGAGCTCGGCGTGGCGATTCGCGATATCCGTATCAAGCGTATCGACCTGCCGGAAGATGTCTCTGCCGCTGTGTTCGAGCGTATGCGTTCAGAGCGGGAGCGTGAAGCCCGTGAGTGGCGCGCCCAGGGTCAAGAAGAAGCTGAGCGTATTCGTGCTAACGCCGATCGCCGCCGTCAGGTTCTGCTTGCTCAAGCTAACGAGCGCGCCGAAACCCTGCGTGGTGAAGGTGACGCCGAGGCAGCTGCGATCTTCTCCCAGGCTTACGGCCAGGATCAGGAGTTTTTCGCTTTCTGGCGCAGTCTAAACGCCTATCGTGAAAGCTTCTCTGGCGATGGCAACCTGCTGGTGCTTGAGCCGGATAGCGACTTCTTCCGCTATCTGCGTAGCGCAGTGCCTAATAGCGCTGAGTAATGGCGCGGAACCCCGTCAAGCGGTGTGCTTGGCGGGGTTCATCTAGCGCATAAACGTGATAGACTTTATCTACCGGGCGTCGCCCGGTTTTTTTGTGGCCCTCGTTTCGTGAACGTTTCCACGCAGCGCCTTGTGAGGCTGTTGGTGGTGTCGTCAGAAGGGGCCTTCATCGTCTCGCAGGATTGTTCACATGACCATCGCTGACCGCTGGCTATTGCCCGACGGCATGGATGAGGTGCTGCCGCCTCAGGCAAGCCGCATGGAAGAGCTGCGCCGTGCGCTGCTTGATCTTTACCATTGCTGGGGCTACGACCAAGTAATGCCGCCGCCGGTGGAGTTTTTGGACTCCTTGCTGACAGGTACCGGCACAGACCTCGACCTTCAAACGTTCAAGCTTACCGACCAACTGACGGGCCGCATGATGGGCGCATCTGCCGATGTGACGCCTCAAGTTGCGCGTATGGACGCTCACTCCCTAAAACGCCAAGGCCCGGTGCGTCTGTGTTACTGCACCAATGTGCTGCGCGCAAAGGCCGACCAGCATCAGGGCGGCCGAAGCCCCGTACAGGTTGGTGTGGAGCTGTTTGGTCATGCAGGCTTAGAGGCTGATAGTGAAATTATCCACTTAGCATTAGCAAGTCTGCATGCGGCGGGCGCTGATGAAATTCACCTGGCGTTGGGCCACATTGGTATTTACCGTAGCCTTGTAGAGGCCGCTGCACTCAGCGATGAGCAAGAGCGTGCGCTATTTGAGGCCTTGGCGTTAAAATCACCGGGTCAGCTAGCAGAGCAAGTGAACGACAGTGTGAGCGATCCTGTGCTGGCCGATATGCTGATGGCCTTGGGTGAGTTACATGGCGATGCCAGTGTGTTGGCCCAGGCCCGCGAGCGCTTTGCAGGTGCGCCTGCGCCTGTAACTGCAGCCCTCGACCAGCTAGAAGCGCTTTATAAAGGCGTTCTGGCGCGCTTTGATGTCTCGCTCTATTTTGATCTGGCAGAGCTGCGCGGCTATCAATACCACACCGGTATGATGTTCGCGGCTTACGTGCCGGGTTATGGCCATGCGCTGGCCAAAGGCGGGCGCTATGATGATACCGGGCGCGCGTTTGGCCGTGCACGGCCTGCCACCGGTTTCTCGATGGACCTGAAACAACTGGCATCGCTGGCACTGGCTTCACCCAGCCGGGGTGCAATTTGGGCTCCTGCCCAAGAAGAAGAGTCGCTTAACGCTGCCATTGTGGCGCTGCGTGAGCAGGGTGAACGCGTAATTCAAGCGCTGCCTGGGCAGCGTACTGGGCCGGCGGAGCACAGCTGTGACCGCCGTCTTGAGTTTATCGATGGTCGTTGGCAGACAACGACCCTGACACAAGAGACGAGTGCATAATGGGTAAGAATGTCGTAGTCCTGGGTACCCAATGGGGTGATGAAGGCAAAGGCAAGATCGTTGACCTGCTCACCGAATCCGCCTCTGCTGTGGTGCGCTTCCAAGGCGGCCATAACGCAGGCCACACGCTGGTCATCGACGGTGAGAAAACCGTTCTTCACCTGATTCCTTCAGGCGTGCTGCGCCCTGGTAAAACCTGCGTGATTGGCAACGGTGTTGTGCTCTCGCCGGAAGCGCTGATCAAAGAGATCCGCGAGTTGGAAGCGAAGGGCGTGCCCGTGCGTGAGCGCCTGCGTCTTTCTCCGGCGTGCCCGCTGATTCTGCCTTACCATGTGCGCCTAGACCAAGCGCGTGAGAAAGCCCGCGGTGTTGCCAAAATCGGTACTACTGGTCGTGGTATTGGCCCGGCGTACGAAGACAAAGTGGCTCGTCGCGGCCTGCGTTTGGGCGATATGCTTCATCGCGAGCGGTTTGCCTCCAAACTCGGTGAAGTGCTCGACTACCACAACTTTGTACTGGTGAATTACCACGGTGAGCCGGCGGTAGACTTCCAGGAAGTGCTGGATAGCGCCATGCAAATGGCCGAGGAGCTGCGTCCGATGGTCAGCGATACGGTCAGTATGGTTCATGACCTGCGTAAAGCCGGTGAGAATATCCTGTTTGAAGGTGCTCAAGGCTCGCTGCTGGATATCGACCACGGTACCTACCCCTATGTGACCAGTTCGAACACCACCGCGGGTGGTACGGCGACTGGTTCTGGTGTCGGTCCGCTCTACCTGGACTACGTGCTGGGTATTACCAAAGCCTATACCACTCGTGTCGGCTCCGGCCCGTTCCCCACCGAGCTGTTTGACGATCACGGCCGTCACCTAGCTGAGCGTGGCCATGAGTTTGGTGCTACTACGGGCCGCCCGCGTCGCTGTGGCTGGTTTGATGCCGTTGCCTTGCGTCACGCGGTACAGATCAACTCGGTATCGGGTATCTGCCTGACCAAGCTGGACGTACTGGATGGCTTGGAAAATATCCGCGTGTGTGTCGGCTACCGCAGCAAAGATGGCGACGTGCTGGATAACCCGGTGGATTCAGAGGGCTACGAAGCGGTAGAGCCGGTCTATCACGATCTGCCAGGCTGGAAAGAGTCCACGCTGGGCGCTAAGAAGGTGGAAGACTTACCGGCTAATGCCCGTGCATACATCAGCTTCCTCGAAGAGCAGGTAGGCACTAGCATCGATATCATTTCTACCGGTCCCGATCGTATTGAAACCATCGTGCTGCGCAACCCGTTCGAAGGCTAGGTCGTACACCTTCAGGTGATACTAAAAGGGCGGCTTGGCCGCCCTTTTTCGTGGTGCGCCAGGCATGGCGCGAAGCGCCGCTCAGGCGCTATCCGGTCAACCGTGGTGGTTGGCGGGATGACTTGGGGGTGAGAGTCCCCTACGGACCCTGATAGCGGGAACCGTTAGCTGAACAGCAAGGGTGTCCGTCG
>NZ_JBSXNH010000052.1:0-12247 GCF_056857535.1 Vreelandella sp. L-25 | reverse complement strand
ACCACTCGTCTACCGAAGGCGGCAGCAGGTAATCGGTCTGGCGATCCACAGGGATGAAGCGGCTCATGGCGATCTTCTCAGCTCGGCGATGACGGTGGTCAGTATCTCACGGTGCAACGGAAAGACCGACAGGCTGCTAGCAACAGACATATATAATTAAGCAATGCCATCCAGATAGCGCTCGGCATCCAGCGCGGCCATGCAGCCGCTGCCTGCTGAGGTAATCGCCTGGCGATAGATATGATCCATCACGTCGCCACAGGCAAATACACCCGGCACGCTGGTCGCCGTTGCGTTGCCTTCACTGCCCGATTTCACTTTGATATAGCCGCCGTTCATTTCCAGCTGGCCTTCAAAGATGCCGGTGTTGGGGCTATGGCCGATGGCAATAAACAGCCCCGGCGCATGGATCTCTTTGGTGGAGCCATCTTTGGTAGATTTCACCCGCACGCCGGTCACGCCGGTGTTGTCGCCCAGCACTTCCTCTACTTCGTAGAACCATTCCAAAGCAATCTTGCCCGCCTCGGCTTTCTCGAAGAGTTTGTCTTGCAGAATTTTTTCGGCGCGTAGGGTATCGCGGCGGTGTACCAGCGTCACCTTAGAGGCGATATTGGAAAGGTACAGCGCTTCTTCCACGGCGGTGTTGCCCCCGCCTACAACAATCACTTCCTGGTTGCGATAGAAAAAGCCATCGCAAGTGGCGCAGGCAGAAACACCCTGACCCATAAACTGCTGCTCAGTGGGCAGCCCCAAGTAACGGGCGCTGGCACCGGTCGCAATAATCAGCGCATCGCAGGTGTAGGTGCCGCTGTCACCTTTCAGGGTGTACGGTTTTTCGCTTAGACTGACCTCATTGATATGGTCAAACAGCACCTCGGTATTGAAACGCTCGGCGTGCTGCTTCATGCGCTCCATCAACTCAGGCCCCTGGACGCCCTCGGCATCGCCGGGCCAGTTATCCACATCGGTTGTAGTGGTTAATTGGCCACCTGCCTGCATACCGGTAATCAGCAGCGGCTTTAAGTTAGCCCGTGCTGCATACACCGCTGCGGTATACCCTGCAGGGCCGGAACCAAGAATAATCAAACGTTCATGACGCGTTTCCATGACACCACCTTTGTCACAATATTGAGCAAATAACGTTGCAAGAGAGTCTGCCTGAAATGGCGCCAAGTACAAGCTATTACAAGGGTTAGTCTACGCTATTAGGCAAAGATGCCTTGAAACTCTATGGTGAAACACCCATGTGCTATTAATAAGCCATACTATTGATTCGCCATACCAAGAAAAGAGTGACCGTCGCGTAACGCCAAGCAATCAGAGGAGAAAGCCATGAGCAAAATACCCGATACGCAGCATACGTTAGAGGTAGGCAACCAGACGTACCACTATTACAGCCTGCCCAAAGCCGCTGAAGCCCTTGGCAATATCGACCGGCTACCCAAGACGCTCAAAATCCTGCTCGAAAACCAGCTACGCTTCGCTGACGATGAAAGCGTCGACCAGGAAGACATGCAGGCCCTGGTAGATTGGCAGAAAGAGGGTAAATCCAGCCGTGAAATAGGCTACCGGCCAGCGCGGGTATTGATGCAAGACTTTACCGGTGTGCCTGGCGTGGTCGACCTCGCCTCCATGCGCGCGGCGGTGGAAAAACTGGGCGAGGATCCCGCCCGTATCAACCCGCTCTCTCCAGTGGACTTGGTGATCGACCACTCGGTGATGGTCGATAAGTTCGGTCATCCGACGGCGTTCCAAGAAAACGTCGATATCGAAATGCAGCGCAACGGCGAACGCTACGAATTCCTGCGCTGGGGCCAGAAAGCCTTTGATAACTTCAGCGTTGTACCGCCCGGAACCGGTATTTGCCACCAGGTGAACCTAGAGTACCTGGGCCGCACGGTATGGACCAAAGAGGAAGATGGCAAAACCTTTGCCTATCCCGACACGCTGGTAGGCACCGACTCCCACACCACCATGATTAACGGCCTCGGCGTACTGGGCTGGGGCGTGGGCGGTATCGAAGCCGAGGCCGCCATGCTGGGTCAGCCGGTTTCCATGCTGATTCCCGAGGTGATTGGCTTCAAGCTGACTGGCAAGCTGCAGGAAGGCATTACCGCCACCGACCTCGTGCTGACCGTCACCGAAATGCTGCGCAAAAAAGGCGTGGTAGGTAAGTTCGTCGAGTTTTACGGCGATGGCCTGAAAGACCTGCCGCTGGCGGACCGCGCCACCATTGCCAACATGGCCCCGGAATACGGCGCCACCTGCGGCTTCTTCCCGGTGGATGACGAAACGCTCAACTACCTACGCTTAACCGGTCGTGAAGATAGCCAGATCGCGTTGGTTGAGGCTTACAGCAAAGCCCAAGGCCTGTGGCGTGAGCCGGGTGACGAGCCGGTGTTCACTGACACACTCAGCTTGGATATGAACGAGGTAGAAGCAAGCCTTGCAGGCCCCAAACGCCCGCAGGACCGCGTTGCCCTGAAAGATATGGCCAGCGCCTTTAACAAAGTCATGGAAGAGGACGGCAAAGCACTCCCCACCACCGAGAAGGGCAAACTTGCTTCGGAAGGTGGCCAAACAGCGGTGGGTATTGAGCGTAGCTACGAGCACGACTTTAAACACAGTGACAGCCAGTCCGTCACCATGGGCGAGCAGGACTTCAGCCTTGACCCCGGCGCGGTAGTCATCGCCGCCATTACTTCGTGCACCAACACCTCCAACCCCAGCGTAATGATGGCGGCAGGCCTGCTGGCCCGCAACGCCCGCGAAAAAGGCTTGACCACCAAGCCTTGGGTAAAAACATCGTTGGCCCCCGGCTCTAAAGTCGTCACCGACTATCTCGCCGCCGCCAATCTTAACGATGACCTAGACGCCCTAGGCTTCAACCTAGTGGGCTACGGCTGCACTACCTGTATCGGTAACTCTGGGCCACTGCCGGAGGAGATTGAAAAAGCCATCAACAACGGCGACCTCACCGTGGCCTCGGTGCTGTCGGGCAACCGCAACTTCGAAGGCCGCGTTCACCCACTGGTCAAAACCAACTGGCTGGCCTCGCCACCCCTGGTCGTTGCCTATGCACTGGCGGGCAACGTGCAGTGCAACCTAACCACCGACCCGCTCGGCCAGGACAGCGACGGCAACCCGGTGTATCTGAAAGACATCTGGCCTTCGCAGGCCGATATCGCCAGTGCCGTCGAGAAGGTGAACACCGAGATGTTCCGAAAGGAGTACGGTGCCGTCTTCGAAGGCGATGAGACGTGGAAAGCCATCAAAGTGCCGGAGGGTAAGGTCTACGAGTGGCCGGAATCGACCTATATTCAGCACCCGCCCTTCTTTGAAGGCATGCAGCGGGAGCCAGACGCCATCGAGGACGTGAAGAACGCCCGCATACTGGCGATACTGGGTGACTCCGTCACCACCGACCATATCTCGCCTGCTGGCTCTATCAAGCCGGATAGCCCCGCCGGGCGCTACCTGCAAGAGCACGGCGTGAAGCCGATCGACTTCAACTCCTACGGCTCACGCCGGGGTAACCATGAAGTGATGATGCGCGGCACCTTCGCCAACGTGCGCATCAAAAACGAGATGCTCGACGGCGTGGTAGGTGGCGAAACCCGCCACGTGCCGAGCGGCGAGCAGATGGCGATTTACGATGCCGCAATGAAATATAAAGAGGAAGGCACGCCGCTGGTGGTGATTGCTGGTAAGGAGTACGGCACCGGCTCCTCGCGGGATTGGGCTGCCAAAGGCACCCGTTTGCTAGGCGTGCGCGCAGTCATTGCCGAATCCTTCGAGCGTATCCACCGCTCTAACCTGATCGGTATGGGCGTGGTACCGCTACAGTTCCCGGAAGGCGAAAGCCGTGAAAGCCTGGGATTAACAGGGGATGAGGAGATCTCGATTGCTGGTTTGAACGACTTAAGCCCCGGCGGCACCGTTCAAGTCGTGATTAAAAATAGCGACGGGGAACGTACCGTTGATGCCAAGTGCCGAATTGATACCGCCAATGAGCTGGCGTACTACCGCCACGGTGGTATCCTTCACTACGTGCTGCGCAAGATGATCGGCGCAGCCTAGAGGTACGACCTTCCAATGCTTGCATAGCCCCCACCTCGGTGGGGGCTTTTTTTGCCAGCGCGCCTGTTTAGAAGGCGCGACGACGATAGAAGCGGTACTCCGGCGACCAGCAAGCTTTTTCGATACGCTCGCGCAGCGCTGTACCGCTGGTCTTCAACGCAACGCCGTTCTGCTGGGCTTGTGCGGCCACCTCAAAAGCAATCGACTTGCTGATATCGCGAATACGCGATAGAGGTGGCAGCAGCGCACCTTTGCCCTCTTTCACTAGCGGCGCTTCGCGGGCCAGCGCCCGCGAGGCGCTCATCAGCATCTCATCGGTCACGCGGTTGGCGTTGGCCGCAATCACACCTAAACCGATGCCTGGGAAGATGTAGGCGTTGTTGCACTGGGCAATCGGATAGGTGCGGCCGTTATAGACCACCGGTGCGAACGGGCTACCGGTGGCTACCAGCGCTTGGCCATCGGTCCAACGAATCACATCCTCTGGCACCGCTTCCGCCTGGGAGGTCGGGTTCGAGAGCGGCATAATCACCGGATGTTCGCAGCCTGCGTGCATGGTACGTACCACCTGCTCGGTGAAGATACCGCGCTGGCCACATACGCCAATCAAGATCGTCGGTTTGATTTGGGCAATGGTCTCTTCCAAGCCCTGGCCGTTCCACTCCGCCACTAGCGAAGAGTCATGGGCCAAACGGCGCTGGAAATCCCGCTGCCACGTTTGATCCGTGGTCATCAAACCGTCACGGTCGACGATAAAGATGCGCGCCCGCGCTTCCGCTTCGGTCAGGCCTTCCGCCTCCATGGCGACCACGACCTGCTCGGCAATACCGCAACCGGCAGAGCCACCGCCAACAAACACCACGCGCTGCTGGGCAATGGTTTCTTCGCGGGCCTGGCAGGCCGCCATCAGCGTACCTACCACCACAGAGGCCGTGCCCTGCACGTCATCGTTGAAGCAGCACAGTTCGTTACGGTAGCGCTCCAACAGCGGCACGGCGTTAGCCTGGGCAAAATCTTCAAACTGCAGCAGCACATTCGGCCAGCGGCGCTTCACGGCAGCAATAAACTCCGCCATAAAAGCATCGTACTCTTCCTGGCCTACCCGTTCATGGCGCCAGCCCATGTACATCGGGTCATCCAGCAGCGCTTGGTTATTGGTGCCTACGTCGATCATGATCGGCAGCGTATAGGCTGGGCTAATCCCGCCGCAAGCGGTGTAGAGCGCCAGCTTACCGATAGGAATGCCCATGCCACCGATACCCTGGTCACCAAGGCCGAGAATCCGCTCGCCATCGGTCACCACGATCACTTTCACGTTATCTTTGGTGGCGCTACGCAGGATATCGTCCATATGCTCGCGGTCCGGGTAGCTGATAAACAACCCCCGGTGATTGCGGTAGATATTGGAGAACTCCTGGCACGCCTGGCCAACCGTCGGCGTGTAGATAATCGGCAGCATCTCTTCCAGATGCTCAGAGACAAGACGGAAATAGAGCGTTTCGTTGTCATCCTGAATGGCACGAAGGTGAATATGGCGCTCTAAATCGCTATGGCACTGCTGGTACTGGCGGTAAACACGCTCAAGCTGATCATCAATGGTTTCGACTTTTTGTGGCAACAAGCCTATCAGGTTAAACGCTAGCCGCTCCTCCTGAGTAAACGCGCTGCCTTTGTTCAATAGCGGCATTTCAAGCAGCGAAGGACCGGCGTAAGGAATGTACAGGGGGCGTTTACTCGTCGTAGACATAGGCACTCTCTTTTTATGTCAATTGCTGTTGCAATGCAGCAACGCTGGGCGTTGTCGGCGTTTGAGCGTAATGTAACATGCTAGTACGACAAAGGTGGCAGAGACTTGACGTCCTCCCCGCCTAAAGGACGGGGATTCCAACTTCTTGAGGGCAACGTCCTGCCCCGAGACTGAGGATATTCCGGGCCGCATTCACGTCCCGGTCGTGGAGTACACCACACTCCACGCACTCCCAGCCCCTTACTCGCAACCCGTTGACGCCCGGCGGCCCGCTAAGCGAGCCGCACGACGAACAGGCGCGGGTGGTGTTGGTTTCGCGAACGACCTTGAAGACGATGCCTGCGTGAGCGCATTTATATTCCAGCATCGTTTTCAGTTGTGACCAGCCAGCGTCGTAGACGCTTTTGGCCATCTTGGTCTTCGCGAGCTTGGTTGAGGAAACATCGCCCACGACGATTTCGCCGTACTGGTTGACGAGTTTCCGGGAAAACTTGTGCTGCGCGTCCTGGCGACGGTTCTTGATCTTGGCGTGAATAGCTTTTACTCGCCGCTTGTTGCGGGCACGTTGGGCTGTCGCCAACTGGTCTTCCATCCGGCGGTAGAAGCGGCTGTTTTCCAGCCTTCCTCCATCGCTACAGGTGGCCACATCCTTGAGCCCAAGGTCGATGCCAACGGCACCCTGCCCAAGCGTCGGTTGAACGTCCACCTCGACCGCAACATTGAAATACCACCGGCCCCGGCTATCTTCGTTGAAACTGCCGGCACGGAACTTGTATGTCGACAGGCCGTAGCTATCCCACACCTTGAAGTAGGTGCCGTTGTGAAACACCTGCCCGTTCTTCCACTTGGCCGCGCCGGTATTGACCGGAATCCAGCCAAGTGAGCGGCGCACACCGCCGGACTTGCGCCAATTCAGGCGGGGCTTTTTGAACTGCTTGCGGCGGGCAACGTATTCAGCAGCAATGCATTGCAGCGTTTGGCTGTGCAGGCCGAGGTCCTTGCCAGCACCCTTGGTATAGGGGTGCATGTCGTAGGCAGACAGAAACAGACCTTTCTCCCGAATGGCTCGGGAAGACAGTTCGTTGAGGTAGTTCCAAACAAAATTCACGCTGCGGGCCATGTGGTTAAGCTCGGCGGCGTGTTTGTCCTTCACTCGAACCTTGAGGGTCTTGGTCTGCTTCATGGCTTCGAATATATTTGGTCTATGGAAACCAAACAAGCTATCAGAACAGGAAGGCACTGCGTTTTTGAACTCCACGTCCATTTGGTCTTCGTCACCAAGTATCGGGGCAAGGTGTTTACCGGCGCGCATCTCAACTCCCTCGAATTACTTTTCGACCGAGTGTGTCGGGACTTCGAGGCGGAGCTACAGGAGTTCAACGGTGAAACCGATCACGTCCATTTGCTTGTCAACTTTCCACCCAAAGTGGCGGTATCCAGGCTGGTGAATAGTTTGAAGGGGGTATCCAGCCGGCGGATGAAGTTACTACACCCTGAACTGGTGCAGCCCGCCTACCGGAAGAACTCGCTGTGGAGTCCAAGCTACTTTGCGGGAAGTGTCGGAGGCGCCCCCCTGAGCATGGTCAAGCAGTATATTGAGCAACAATCGAGGCCGGACTAGGGGCGCTCTCGCGCCCCTCGCTATCCATCCTCGCACTAGAAGAAGTACGGGGTTTTTCGCGATGTTCGATAAAAAAACGCCTTGGCGTTAACCAAGGCGCTATGACGCAGTTTGAACGGCGGAACGTTTAGCAGCTTTTCGCTACCGGCTTGCGCCCTGCTTCGCCATCAAAAAATAGCGGGCGCAGCTTAACGCCTACCATGTTGCCAGCGAAGGCCGCTGCCATCCACACCCAGCCATGCAGGCTGCCGGAAGCAATGCCGCTAAAGTAAGCGCCAATGTTGCAGCCAAAGGCCAAGCGAGCCCCGTAGCCCAGCATAATGCCGCCAATCACCGCCGCCAGCACAGATTTAAGTGGAATACGGAAGTTAGGGGCAAAGCGCCCGGCCAGGTTGGCCGCTGCCAGCGCACCCAACATAATACCGACGTTCATCACTGTGGTAATGTCGCTCCACACGCTGGCTTCCAGCGCGGCGGCATTGCCGGGTGCTTGCCAATAGCCCCACTGGCTCACATCGCCGCCTACCAGTTCAAAACTCTTGGCGCCCCACAGCGCAAACGCCGAGGTGATCCCCCAGGGGCGGCCAGCCAGTGCCAGCGTGGCAAAGTTTAGCAGTGCCAGGGCGACCGCTCCGGCGACTAATGGCCACGGGCCGGATAACCAACGCTCGGCTCCAGGCTTATCCACCATCGGGGCTTGCTCTAGATGACCGTGGCGGCGCTTCTCCATAATCACGGTCAACACCGCAATCGCAGCAAACAGCACCAAGCTAATGCCGATGCCTCCACCCACACCGGCTACATTGACCAGCGATACCGGCTGGAAAGCGGGCAAGCTTTGCCACCAAGCAAAATGCGCGGTACCAATCACCGACCCCACGATAAAAAATACCAGTGTAATCAGCATACGCGCGTTACCGCCGCCTGCGGTAAACAGCGTGCCCGACGCACAGCCGCCGCCTAGCTGCATACCTACTCCGAAGATAAACGCGCCCACTAATACAGAAATACCGATGGGAGAAACGAAGCCGCGCACTTCCGTACCAAACAGGCTGCCCGCGCCCAGCGCCGGGAAGAACAGCACCACGGCAATCGCCAGCATGACCATTTGCGCCCGCAGCCCACGCCCACGGCGCTCGGTAATAAACACCCGCCACGCCGCTGTAAAGCCAAACGCCGCGTGGTACAGCACCATACCCAGCAGGCCACCTACGATCATAAGTAAGCCGATATTGGCGCTAAACAGCACACCAATCACCAAGGCACCCAGCACAATGGCCGCAGTTGCCAGTAGAGGCACTCGATAGTTAACCGGTGCCACCGTAGAGGTCGTCGCCATAGCTCACCTTTAAGTAATGCTAAAAGCGCCGACAGAAATCAAGCGCTTAGCTAATTTAGATAAGGGTTATCAAGTGATCAAACAAACCGTCCAAGCCCTACCGCAGCACGCAGCCGATCCATGGTCACGGCGGCTTCCTCACGGGCACGCTCAGCGCCTTTTTGCAGAACTGCTTCAATATGCGCCGGGTCTTCCATCAGCGCATTATAACGCTCACGAGGGGCGCTTAGGTGGGCGTTGACATACTCAAATACGCGGTCTTTCGCTTCGCCCCAGCCAATGCCCTCTGCGTACTGCTGGCGCATAGCCAACGCTTCGGATTCACTCGCGAAGGCTGAGAAAATCTGGAACAGGGTGCAGGTATCCGGGTCTTTCGGCTCGCCGGGTTCCAGCGAGTTGGTTTTGATTTTACGCACCAGCTTCTGCAGCTTTTTCTCGCTCACAAACAGCGGAATCGTATTGTTGTAGCTTTTGGACATCTTGCGTCCATCCAGCCCTTTCAACACTTCCACCTTCTCATCCACGACGGCTTCAGGCTGTACAAAGTACTGGCCTTTAAACAGGTGGTTAAAGCGGCCAGCCATATCTCGCGCCATTTCGATATGCTGAATCTGGTCGCGGCCAACCGGCACTTTATTCGCATTGAACATCAAAATATCAGCGGCCATCAGTACCGGATAGCCGAACAGCCCCATGGTGACGCCTTTATCCGGGTCTTGATTACCGGCCTCTTCATTCTCTGCCACGGCGGCTTTATAAGCGTGGGCGCGGTTCATTAGCCCCTTGGCACACACGCAGGAGAGCATCCACATCAGCTCTGGAATTTCCGGGATATCCGACTGGCGGTAAAAGATCGCGTTGTCGGTATCCAGGCCAAGCGCCAGCCACGTCGCGGCGATCTCCAGGCGAGACTCCTGCACGCGCTTCGGGTCTTGGCACTTGATCAGCGCGTGGTAGTCGGCAAGAAAGTAGAACGACTGCACGTTCGGATCCTGGCTTGCCTCAATGGCAGGCTTAATGGCACCGACATAGTTACCCAGGTGCGGCGTTCCAGTAGTGGTGATGCCGGTGAGAACGCGGGTTTTGGCTGTCTGACTCATGATGTTCTAGCTCTTAGGTAAATACGCCTATCATAACGTTTCGCCAGACGGGTGGCGAACAGCTTCAACGCCAGTCTATTAACGACCAAATCAGCTCACCATCACCAGACGACGGTGGAACATTACAACTCCCCCAACTGGCCTGCTCTTCGTCATCCAGTAAATTAAAGGCAGTACGCAGCGCCGCTTCATCATAATTAAAATCATTGCTTCCGCCGCCGCTAAACTCAATATTCGCCTCAGTGAATTTTAGGCCATTGACATTATAAGGCGCGACTAGCAAAGCGCCGTTTAAGTCTCTTCCTCCGCCGCCCTTTTGTGAATAGTTACCCAACACAATAATCAACCCATCAAAACTGGAATTCCCTCCAGCATTATAATTACCTTTAACCACTAACACACCCGCACCGGATATATTATTTGCATCGATGGCACCATTTACAAAAGTGATCTGCTCGTTGCCTTTACTTCCAAAAGCAGCATTATTTTCAATACTTCCTCCCTGCACTTGAACAGTATCACTTCGGGTACGCAGCATCTCGATAAAAGCATGTAATTTTTCAGCACTTTCACCACGACTAAATACCCCATTAGGAATGCCTCCCTGGATATTATCGTTGGCGGCGTTAGCGCCGGAGAACCTTTCAAGGTCGCCTTGGGTTACCGTAATATCAGGAACACTGTCTTTACCATTAAACTCTGCTTTAGAGTTTGGAAGAGATAAGCTACCAACAGGGCTTACGACGGTTAAAGGGGATAAGTCATCAAAGCTGCACCACTCGGGGCTAGCAGCCGAAGATGTAATGGCAATATCTTCATAAGCATGATCATAGTGTATTGAACCGGCACCACTTACGCTCAAGCTTTCCGAGAAAACGCGCCCCATCAAACTAGCTGAGCCGCTGATTGAGACATTACCAAACGGGGCAAGTACTTCACCATACATATCACCATCAGAATTCATTGCAACTGCGCTACCTTCTCCCTCATATAACGAGATAAAAGAAAATGCAGGCACCAATTCCCCTCCAACTTCAACAACAGGATTAAAACCACTCATCTCAAAAACATTTGACCCGTTGAAATCAAACTTACCCTTGGAAATAATACGTAGCGAAGCACCTTCACGCAGGGTAATAGCAGAGTCTCCCCATAGAACTAGTGACACATTGGAATCTACAACAATCACCGTGGGCTTTCCTATAACCAAGCCCTCCCCGCCTATGGTCAAACTATTAACATGAAAAACTTCATATCCGCCTATAAACTGGGACTCTCCTAGCACCCTTGAATCTTCCGGGCCATTCCAGTTTTGAACGCTTACATTTCTAGGATTGCTTTTAAAGCTATACTCATCGTAAATTTCTCTCACTCCATAATCAGGACAGGCTTGCCCTTCCCGAACGACCTTTAACCCTTCACTTAAATAATCTTCAAATACAACTCCAGGAAAACTGCGGTTCTGTTCCCCCTCAATTCTATTACCTATTTGTGTATAGATATCTGGTGAGATTACATCACCACCAATGGCATAGGAAGTAGCCCCTCTACGACTACCATTTGGTTGCAAGGGATTAACACTCCCCCAATTTCCTGATACTTTTACAGAAACGTTAGCAAGAACATTTCCATCTACTCTAGTGCCAACCTGAAAGAGCACACTACTTTCAGAGTATATATTTCCTGTTATTAACGCATCATTACCTTTTAGAGTAACGTCTCCCATGCTATGTACATCACCATCTATAGGCATGGTATTGGTGACTTCCATATTTCCGGCTGTAAATATATCTCCCGTAACACCTGGAGCAGACCCCATATTAAAATTCAGCAGGCTATTTTCGTGAAGAGATACTAGTGAGGCTTTCCCACCACTGTTTCCCATGAGGTCATAAGCACCTAACTGTGAATCAAAGCTATCAACAGCAACGCCCCCTCCCCCTTCAAAAGACGCACCGTAACAAGTGATAATACCATTGCTTAAAATGCCACTAAGGTCGGCACCTTCAAATTCGTAACGATAAACCAGCGCCGAATCGCGCGCTGCACTATTACGTAGCCCACGATCCCAGGAGGTTATCGTGACTGTTTGCGCTTCTGCATCTATCTCAAACTGAAGTTCCAGATTTGCTAGCAGCTCTTCTTTTATTTGGCGCTGTTCATCCTCATCTCGTTCATCAAAATTGGCAGGAAGCAGATCTTCAATAAATTGATCCAAGGTAAGTGCTTAATCTAATATTTTCGTGTATTATCGATGCAAGGATCTCGGGCACGGATGGAACCATGGCAAGAAGGCGCTTTATTGCTCCACTTTCTGACTCTGAACAGCAGACGCTGACCTCTGCTTATCAAGATGGTGA
>NZ_JBSXNH010000051.1:0-3884 GCF_056857535.1 Vreelandella sp. L-25 | reverse complement strand
CCTCCACACCAACTTACCTGAAAACTTCAGCTGGCCAATGGAGCGACAGGATCTTTCAGAGCTACTTGGCAATTTACTCGAAAATGGCGGGAAGTGGTGCCAGACAACCGTCGACGTTACAATCGCCCGCACGTCATCAGGGCTCTCCATAGAAGTAGCGGACGATGGCCCCGGAATTTCTCCCGAGGCGGCAGCCACTGTCATGAACAGGGGTGCCAGGCTGGATGAAACGGTCGCGGGTTTTGGGCTCGGATTGTCCATCGTGTCCGAGATTGTCGAAGACAACCTCGGACACCTGGAAATCGGATCCTCGAAAAACGGAGGAGCCAGGATTCTGATTTTACTGCCATTTCCGGACTAGATCACTGCCAAAAGGCCAGCCATCTTGAAAATCCGGCCTTCAAAGACTCAGTTTTAGCAGTAATCAGCTGCGTCATTAATTATTCTTCGAGTTTAATTCAGAATCAACGGGGTCATTCTGGCTGTCTGTTGGCGGAAGATCGATCGAGAATAGCTGGTACCGTTCGTTCTCCCCCAACTTCTGAGCGTCAGTGGCCCGCGGACCAAGAACCTTATCTACCGCATCGTTTGGAATTGCGGCAAAGACCCTGGCGTACCCGTCAGCGTCCAGCAGACTGTCGAATTCTGTGGAGGTGATTTCGACAGCGTCGCCCAACGAATAAAAACGTGCGGAAAATGGCATCTTGCCAATGTAAAAGATTGGACCGTCTCCCGCTTGCTGAATGCTCTCATACCGTCCTATCAATTGCTTCTCGGTTTTTAGTGGTTTTACTCCGCTCACACCTATGAACACAAAAAGGGTAATGAGAACGGGTGCAAGTAATACAGCACCCGACCTGATTCTGGACCAGGGACGTAAATTGAGCTGCGACACCCATCCGGCAATCAGAATGGCCGAGAACGGCAGAGAAGGAAGTATGTAAGTCCAGAGCGTGTTGCCTGCCAGGGTAAAGAACAGCATTGGCGTTATCGCACAAAACAACAGATACAGCGTTGAGGCGTCTTGAACAGCACCAGTGAATATATCCTTTGTTTTGCCTCGCGCCGCCGCAAGGCCAAAGCCAACCAAGCCAATGATACCCCAGGGGAATGAAGCCCAAAGCCAGAATATCCAGATCATGCCCTTGGGCCGGTCATGGGCACTACCGTACAAATCGCCGGCCCACCCGGGGTCCAGAAACCGGCTAAAGTGTTCGCCAATGATGAAATAGTTGAGGAACCCTGGCGTTTTCAATTCAGCGAGCACGTACCATGGCACGGCAATCGCCAGTGTCAGAAGTGAGCCAAGAAGCCAGGGTAATTTTTTCAACGGCTGTAACCGCTGCCTGAAAATAGCAGCCCATAGCACCAGGGGGATAACGGTCAGTACAACAGCCAACGGTCCCTTTGACAACAAGCCGATAGCCAGGCCCACGAAAAACCACCAGCGCCAATAGTCAGACCGGCCCGAAAGCA
This sequence comes from Vreelandella sp. L-25, assembly GCF_056857535.1. NCBI lineage: Bacteria > Pseudomonadati > Pseudomonadota > Gammaproteobacteria > Oceanospirillales > Halomonadaceae > Vreelandella > Vreelandella sp. L-25. The sequence goes on along the minus strand of NZ_JBSXNH010000051.1, from coordinate 2,408 downwards.
CGAACCACATGCTCACCAGAGAAAGGGTCGTTCCAAAAACCAGGAATGTATCCGTCATGACTGCGCCAGCACTGATATAAGTGAGTGCCATCGTGGAAAGCACAAGAGTAGACCATCGAGCGACCGCAGCACCGCGCGCATGATTTGCAAGGCACCACGTCAGCCATACGATTCCAATCGTGGCGAACCATGCCGGTAGCCGCAGAGAAAATTCAGACAGTCCAAATATTTTTATAGAGGCAGCCTGAGCCCAGAACGACAGTGGAGGTTTCCCCCAGAACGGAACGCCGGGTTCAAACCAGGGCGTTATCCAGTCCCCGGTTTCAGCCATTAAACGAGCGATTTCAGCGTATCGGGGCTCCGTTGTATCCACGAAGGGATACAGCGTCATTCCGATAAAGCGACTGAACAATACGGCAGCCAGTACCCAGAACCAGGGCTCAAATCGCTTTATCATTCTTGACGCCTCTGAAGTTGCTGATTTGGTCTCGGCTTGATACCTCTTTGTTCTCGACCACTTCTTCGGTCAGATACAGTGGTCGCTGTTTCGATTCGATGTAGGTTTTGCCCACATACTCACCAACGATACCAACGCTCACCAGTTGTATGCCGCCCAGAAAACTGATGAGGGCGATTAACGATGGGTAGCCGTCAGTCGGATCGCCGAGCATTATTGCCTTCGCTACAATCCAGACACCGAACAATCCACCAACGGAGGCGGCCAGCAAGCCGACAAGCGTTGCCCATCTGAGAGGTGACACTGAGAAGGAAGTCAGGCCTTCAAGGGCCAGGCCGACCAGGCCCGGGTAGTCCCACTTACTCTCGCCAGCCACTCTCAATGCCCGGTCGTATTCGATGATCGTCGTTGGCATACCAACCCAGGCAAAGAGTCCCTTCATGTAGCGGTTGCGCTCTCCTAACCGGAGAAGGGCATCAACTGCCCGCCTGCTCATCAATCGGAAATCACCCGTGTCGACCGGGATTTCAGTGCGACTGGTCTTATTCAGCAAGCGATAGAAAAGGTGCGCACTCCAGCGCTTGAGAAAACTCTCGCCTACACGTGATCGACGTTGCATCAGAACGACATCAAAGCCGGACTTCCAACTCTTGACCATCTCGGGAATGTATTCAGGTGGATCCTGAAGGTCCGCATCCAGAACGATCACCGCATCCCCCTTGGCATGCTCCAGCCCTGCTGTTACCGCTGCCTCTTTGCCAAAGTTGCGGCTTAGCTTGACGAGACGGATGCTCGATTTCCTTTTAATGAAAGTCCTAACAAATTCGGCACTGCCATCCTCGCTACCATCGTCCACAACCACGATCTCCGAGCGAATATCGAGGCTCGCAAGGATCGGCAATACATGCTCAAAGAATAGGGGAAGCATCGAACGCTCATTGAACACCGGAACCACCAGGGAAAGCAGCTCTGATTCATTCGGCGCACGGGAAGTCTCAAGAGGTTTGTTCATGAAACACCAGCCTTTGGTAGACAACATAGTTAAATACAGCGACAGCCGCAGTGGTTAGAAGCTGAGCAGGCACAACAGAGATTTCAAACAGTTGATGCAGGACTAAAAAGATCAGAACGTTCAGGAGAGCTGCGAGTGAACAGGAAAAGGCATATCGCCAGATGGCCTGGATGTGTGGGCGTGCGTTTGGAAAGGCCAAAGTTCGCTGCAACCAGTAGTTGGTAACCGCTCCTACAACGCTTCCAGAAAAGGTGGCTGCTACGGGGGCCATGCCAAGCAGAACCAGGCCGGACATGGCCGCCCAATGGAAAAGGGTTGCCATTCCTCCGGCGGCAATAAATCCACTTATTCTTTTAAAGGGAACCTTCTTCATCCTGGCCGACACACCCGTGGCTATAACCATCGTGCCCGATGTTTCAACAACAATTCCGGAAATGGTGAACATTGACTCTTCAGAAACATCGGGCACCAGAATCTGGACACACCTGCATAGAAATGTCTATCGCTCATAGGTTGCCCCTAAAACCATGTATATACAGCTTCTTGCGTTCGTGACTCGACTATTGATCCTACCAGGTGCAACTGAAATCAAACTGAAAAGTCGACCGGTAACCCCCCATTTTTAACGGGTTGCTGTTTTTCTGGGGAGTTGCCGTTACTGGTACAATCCATGGCAGACTGGCGAAACTTTCCCACCACGAAAAACGGCGCTTACAAATGAAAATTCTGATTGTTGAAGACAATGCTGTACTTGCCAAAAAAATATCGGACTGGCTTGCGCAGGCGCACTACACAGTAGATATCGCCAAAACCGGCAAAGAAGCGGACTCGTTGATTGAAACAAGCTCCTACCAGGCCGTTATTCTCGATATCGGACTGCCCGATGAAAATGGACTGTCTTTAATGCAAAGATGGAGAAAAAACGGGAAAAAAGAGGCC
>NZ_JBSXNH010000050.1:0-13511 GCF_056857535.1 Vreelandella sp. L-25 | reverse complement strand
CTGAATGTTCGCACCTGGGACTGCCCAGATTGCGGTACTCAGGGCATCGACCGCGACGTGAATGCGGCCCGCAACATTCTGCAAGCAGGCACCGCGCTATTAGCCGGTGCAGATGGTTGAAAGATCATACCGAGGGGCACTTGGGAATGTACGCCTGTGGAGTTTGTGTAAGACCGGCAGTGCCAAGGCATTGAAGGCAACGAACATCGAAGCAGGAACCAGAAGGTAACGACCTGGGAATCCCCTTCCTTTCCGCCGCAAGGCGGCAGCGCAAGCTGAGAGAGGGGAGGATGTCAAGAGTATCCTGTTCGGTAATAAGGTGCTAAACATGTCGTTAGCTGCTTCTTTAGAGCCTCTTTCTCAGCTTGTTCACCGCGGAGGCGCTAGCGGCGTAACAGGTAGTTGTCATCAACTCCTTTATGGTGATCACCATTCGCTGTTAATTGATTGCGGCCTTTTCCAGGGTGAAGATGCCGAGCAGGATGAGTTTAAGCAGTTAACCGTCGATTTTGATGTTAAAACTATCGATGCGTTAGTGATTACCCATGTGCATATCGACCACGTTGGGCGCTTGCCTTATTTGTTGGCCGCCGGGTTTACGGGGCCGATTTTCTGCTCCAAGCCATCGGCCAAGCTGCTGCCGCTGGTCATCGAAGACGCCTTAAAAATTGGCTTTACTCGCGATGCACGGTTAATTGAGCAGTTTTTGCAGCGGGTGGAGCATCAGTTAGTGCCATTAGCGTTTGGTAAATGGCATAACGTCACATCAACACCTACTTGCCATGTGAACATGAAGCTCCAGCGCGCGGGGCATATTTTAGGCTCCAGCTATGTGGAGGTTGCCCTGCGCGACCCTTCTACCAAGCGGCGGCAGCGGGTGGTGTTTTCAGGCGATTTGGGCGCTGCCAACTCCCCCTTGCTGCCAGCACCAAAAGCCCCAGCTAAAGCGGATGTGCTGGTGTTGGAATCTACCTATGGCAATCGCTTGCACGAAGGCCGCTTGGATAGAGCCGCTAAGCTAAAACAGGCCATTGAGCGCGCGCTCCATAATAATGGCACGGTGATTGTGCCAGCGTTTAGCATTGGCCGTACCCAAGAGCTGCTATATGAGCTTGAGGGTATTATTCACCGTGCGGATAAGCAGTCACTGTGGAAGTCGTTAGAAATTATTGTCGATTCGCCGCTGGCAGCGCGCTTTACCCAGGTGTACCGAGACCTCAAGCCATTTTGGGACAGCGAGGCGCAAACCCGCGTTCGCGCTGGCCGTCATCCGCTGAGCTTTGCATCGCTCTACACAGTGGATAGCCACGCAACCCATGAGCAAACGGTGCGTTATTTGGCCGAGAGTGGCCGGCCTGCCGTAGTAATCGCTGCCAGTGGTATGTGTGCCGGTGGGCGAGTGGTCAATTATTTGAAGGCGATGCTGGGAGATCCGCGCCATCAGGTGCTATTTGTCGGTTATCAAGGCGCTGGTACGCCGGGGCGGGATATTCAGCGCTATGGCCCCCAGGGCGGCTGGGTGATGTTGGATGGCGAGCGTTATGACATTAAAGCAGGGGTGACCACCATCAGTGGCTACTCTGCCCACGCGGATCAAACGGGGTTATTAGGCTTTGTTAAGCAGATGCGCCACTGGCCCCGTAGCATCCATTTGGTACACGGGGATGCCGAGGCCAGAAGGGCGCTAAAAGTGGCGCTTGAATCGTTAGCCGCTAAGCACGGTAAGGCGCTGAAGGTAACGTTACCGGTGAATCAGCCAGAGTAGCTAGGTTGGGGCTATGCTACTATCAGCGGCTTTATGACGCTGGTTAGGTTAGTGACCTGTATGTTAAGCCCCAATGTTCCCCGTTCTGAGCCGTTGTCTCACGTTACCAGTCTCGCTGTATTTTTGATGGGCGCGCTGGCGCTGGTGGTGCCTTCTGGTTACTCCGTTGGCCCCGTACTGCTCCTGCTGGCGAGCACTGCTCTGCTATTTAAGCGCTTTAAGTTCTCCTCCTTTGTGCTGCTCCCCCAAGATCGCTGGATCATCGTAGCGTTAGTGGCCTACGGCCTGGTGGTGGGCATTATGTCGGCGGTTGAGCTTGGTTCTCGTGGTTTTGATAGGCCGTTGCGCTTTTTATTGGCCATCCCGGTGCTGCTGCTGATACTGCGCTACCCGCCGCGTTTAAGCTGGCTGTGGGGTGGGGTCGCACTAGGCGCTATTGGTGCCGGTAGTTTGGCGCTGTGGTTGAAACTGGTAGAGGGCGTTGCGCGGGCGAGTGGCTTTCTGCACGCGATCCAGTTTGGCAATTTAAGCATGTTAATGGGCGTGCTGTGCTTTGCAGGCTTGGGCTGGGCGGTGGTTCAGCGCCAACGCCATGCGTGGGTTGCCTTGCTACTGCTGGGGGCTTTGCTGGGGATGCTGGGCTCGTTAATGTCCGGTAGCCGTGGCGGCTGGGTGGGGCTGCCGGTGGTGGGGTATGTGCTCTACCGTGGTTATGGCCGCCAGTTATCTATAGCGATAAAAGCAGGAGCGGTTGGAGCAGTATTGACCCTGTTTGCAGCGGTGTATCTGTTGCCGCAAACGGGAGTTCAGCAACGGGTTGAAGCTGCCGTTAGCGATATTAGCCACTATGTAGCCGGTACGAAAACCGAAACGTCGCTGGGCTTGCGTTTTGAAATGTGGCGCGGGGCTGCTCAGTTAATTGCCGAGCGGCCACTGCTGGGCTGGGGCGAGGCTGGCTACCGTGAGGCCTTGGGGGAACTAGGCGAGCAGGGTGTTATCTCCCCCGTGGCGGCGGAGTTTGGCCATGCCCATAACGAGTTTATCGATGCCTTTGCCAAACGAGGGCTGGTAGGGATGGCCGTGCTGCTCATGCTTTATATGATCCCGATGAGGATGTTTGCCCCTAGCTTATCGCACCCTGATTTGCCCACTCGCTCATTGGCGGTAGCGGGCACGCTGTTACCGGTCGCATTTATTGATTTTGGTTTATCGCAAACTTTTTTGGCCCATAACAGCGGCGCTACTTTCTATGCGTTTTGGTTAGCGGTGCTATGGGGGAGTTATCGTGCAAGAAGGAGAATTGTGTCGTAAAGGCCGGGTGGGGAAATAAAGCTGGGTGCGCGGCACCCAGCTTTATTTAGTTCGCATCGTTAAGCGGTGCCTCTTCAGCTGCTGTAGGCGCTATAACCGCAACGGTTTTTTGCTCCCGCGTCCATTTACCCGCTTTTTTATCAATGTACTGAAAGTGCTCGTTGGTAAAGCTGCCCTGGTTACAGGCGTGGCGGTAAGACACGGTAGGCACGTTGGCGTGGGTTAGTCTCTGGATAAATACCCCAGGCCCGGTAATGTCGAACACATTAGTCAACTCATTCTGCTTGATATTGACGCTAATTTGCTCAATGAGCAGCGCCAGATTAGGGTTGTTGGGTTTGCTGGCAATAAAGTAGTTGCTTAGCTCGCCCTTACGGGTAGTAACATAAAGCTCGTCAATATCGTTAGGTATCACGCTGCCAAGTGGCCAAATGGCGTGGGCATCGATATCCAGGTAGACCCCGCCATGCTTTTGCAGTACCAGCAAGCGCCAAAAATCCGCCTGGGCGGCACCAATTTGCAGCCGGGAGTACTGCTGATTAATATCTTTGTCGTAGTGCTCGGCAATGAATGCTTTTCGGGCTTCGGTAATCATAAACCGATACTCAAAGCGTGGGGCCATCAGACGGTTGAACAGGTAGTTGAGATAAACCGGCAGAGTGACTTTATTGGTAAAGTTGGTTTGCCAAATAATACGTGGAACTACCGAATCATTTTTAGGCGCTAACCAGGGCGCGGAGCGCTCTGGCAGCGTGAAGCGCTTGTTGGGAACAATAGCGTGAAAGACATAGCTCAGTAACTTGGTAATGTTAGCAAATAGCTTAATAAAACGGCTAACAACCACTATCAGCGTTTTGTTGGTGGTAGGCCTTGTAGGCATGAGAATCCTTTTAAATTAGTTCCGTGCGTAACGGTTAAGCGAAGGGGCGTTACCAGCCTCCTTGGCCTTCCAGTAGGCTACGCATGTTATTGTCGAGCGGTAGCTGGAAATCTGCGCTACCCAATACCATGGCATCGCCAGCGCGAACTACCCGTGCGCTCACATAGAGGTAATCCTGCCCTTGGGCATAAGTTCCCATCAAAATCGAGCGGGCGTTGTGCTGGGCGCTAAGACGTTGAACCTGGCGGGAGAGAATAAGTTCACCCACGCTCTCTTCAATAAACATGCTGTCACGCATTTTGACTTCGCGAACCTGCATGCCTTGCTGTGCCAAAGCGGACGCCATGATCTCCGAGCTAATACGGCCAAAAGTAGAGGATTGGCTTAGGTTATCGATGCTGACAAAGGTAGCGGCAATCATGGGGCTGTAGCGGGTCAGGTCTGGGTTGTTCGCCACCATCTGCTGCGCTGCCTGATGGGCAAGCTGAGAAAGATCAGGTTTAGGCTCTTCCGGTTGGGCATTACTGCCTAGCGTCGAGCAGCCCGTTAGCACCAGCATAGTGAACAGCAGCATCATTACGCGAATAGGAGCGCACAGAGATCGTAAAGACATAAACATTACCAGGTGTCGGTGATAGAAACTGTTGGCGTGGTGGGCGCTTGGGGAACCCGGTGCGGCGCGTAGTGACGGCGGTCACCTGCATTAATGTAATAGATATTGGAGGAGGAGTAGAGGATTCGTTCGCCGTCTAAAATTTGGGTGGTAATAATCACTTCTTCATTGCCGGTATGCGTCCAGCTGCCGCTGGTAATATCGGCAGCAATCGCACCAGGGATAAGCGCTAATGCAGGTTCGCTCCACTGATTATAAGGAATGGTGGCCACAGCAATGCCAGCGGTTAAGGCTGTGAATGCGCCCACGGGCGGGCGTATAAAGCCACGATCTCGATGTGTCACAACTTCAACATCGACATGAATGTTGGCGGTATTCGCTGTGGGAACGGTCATCAATGTCGCGCCGCGTGATACTAGCTCGCTGGTGAGCAAAGTACGAAAGCCCCGACCAAACTCGCCGCCACTATAGGCAGAGGCGCTGCTTTCTTCTGCGGGGGTGATGTGAAAATCACGAAAACGCACGCGTTCGCGCTGTAGGATTTGGGTAGCTTCATGGCGTGCGAGTACATCCCAGTGATGGGCTGCCTGCATGCGCTGCTGTTCCGTGTAAGGGTAAGTGGTGGCGATAGGTGCCTGTGATGTGTTGGCATAAAAACAACCACTCAGCATCAGGCTGACCATTCCCAGGCCAACGGGGCGTAAAAAGTGGACAATGGGGAATGACGTGGGAAGAATGCGCACCTGATAGTTCCTTATCGCTACTAAACAGCTATTTGATAGACTAGTTTGCCATGCTTAGCTTAGATCGGCCACGAGGTTAGAAACTTGAATGAGTGATAACACCCATGCTTGAAGACCACCGCAGCGGCCCACGCCATGATGCGCTGTTGTCTGCGTACCCCGAAGACGAGAGCAATAGCGGCTGGATGATTAGCTACATCGACATTATGACGCTGTTGGTGGCACTGTTTGTGATTATTATCGCCGCAGCCGGGGTGACAAGCCCGGAGTGGTCATCTGCGGATAACCAGGTTGAGCCTGATAACCTCATTGTGCCACCGCTGGAAGTGCCGCTGCCCGACGTGTTGGATGAATTTCGTTCACAACGTAGCCCGATGTTGGCATCTGCCCCTGGAACGCTAAATCCGATGGCGATTAGTGCCGCGCTGGGTGTGGCGGGTTTACCCGCCCGTTCTGTCTCCACCTTTAGCGTGCCGCCGCTATTAGCACTCCCCGAGCCAGCAGAGCTAACGCCGGCCGATGAGCTACCGTTCGTTAAGACGCTGTCTGAACGCCTGACACCGATACTTCCTACTCCTTTGGTGCGCGTAGAAGAAGAGGTGGCCACTTCGCCCATGGCAGATTATATGGTGCTGCTGACAGATCGCCCCCCGGTTAATGTTCAGGAAATCAGCGATGAGGCCATCAGCAGCGCCCTAGCGCTGGACACAAGCCTGCCTGAGCGCGTTGAAACGTCCGCGTATCTGCCAAATTTAGAGGGCGTAGAGGTCTCCCGTGTGGCGGAGGGTATTAGCTTGCGGGTGCAAGATAGGCTGCTGTTCCCTTCTGCTACGGCGGAGCTTACCGAAGGCGGCTCATCGTTGGTGGGTAGCCTGCTGGAAACCATTCAGCGCTACGATGGTGAAGTATGGGTAGAGGGGCACTCCGATAGCCAAACCATTAACACGCCGGAGTTTTCATCTAACTGGGCGCTTTCAAGCGCCCGTGCTATCGCCATTGTAGAAGCCTTGGAGGAGGCGGGTGTGGCCTCTGAGCGTTTACGGGCAGTGGGCCTAGCGGCGACCCAGCCGTTAGAAGATAACAGCACGGCAGAAGGGCGTGCCCGTAACCGCCGGGTGGAAGTGGTCATCCATGTGGAGTAGGGCGCACTAGCCAAAGGGTAAGCACAATAAAAAAGCCCGCCGGGGGGGGCGGGCATTAAAGGGCTTGGCTCACTGCAGCCCACTGACATCAGGTGAGGGAGTCTACGTGAATGTCAGTGAGTACAACATGAGTATAGCTATTTATGAGATTTCGCCAAGCGCTTGTGCAATTTTTTGTAGGCTTTTAGCTCACCTTTTTTGCACCTATTTGGTGCTTTTCTGATGCGCTTTTTTGGTGCTCAAGCCTTCAGCGCCCTTTCTTTGATTTTAAGTATTTGATTTATATTAGATGAACTTCATTGGCATACATTCTGCTTTATTGCTTATCTGAAAGAAATGCCTGCGTAACGGCTTTTAAGATTGCAATAAGGTGGTGCCATGACCGAACAGACTCGCACTGCACATACTCAGGCTGAGTTGCCTGATATAGCGCTGTCGCCCGATAGTGCTGACCCAGCGCTTCAACCGCGCTTGGTGGTCACTGACCTAGACGGTTCCTTGCTAGACCACCACAGCTATGACTTCTCACCGGCAGCGCCTTGGCTGGCGCGCCTAAAACAGCTGGGCGTGCCCGTTATACCGGTCACAAGTAAAACCCGTGCCGAACTTATTTCCCTGCGTGAAGCGCTAGGCCTGACAGCTACCCCATTTGTGGCGGAAAACGGCGCTGTGATTGGCCTGCCACCGGGCTGGTGTCACGCACGGCTAGACCGCCCAGGTAGTGGCCTGGATGGCGTGGTGGTTAAACACACTGGAGTAGATGTGGGCTTTATCCGGGCACGGCTTAACGTCTGGCGCAAACGCCTGGGCGTTCGTTTTACCCGTATGAGTGAGCTGGATATTACCCAAGTCATGGCGCTTACCGGTTTAGATGAACCCCGTGCCAAGGCTGCCCGAAAGCGTGAAGGCAGCGAGCCGCTTATCTGGGAAGACAATGAGGCCGCGCTGGCAAACTTTCGCTTAGCGCTTGAGGGCGATGGGTTGACGCTGACGCAAGGCGGGCGCTTTTGGCACGTAATGGGTAAGGCCTCGGATAAAGGCAGTGCCGTTGACTGGCTCATTAAGCGATTTACCGCGCTCCGTGGCCGTGCGCCGCTCTCATTAGGGCTAGGCGATGGCCCCAATGATATCTCTATGCTGGATGCGGTCGACCAAGCCGTCGTGATTAAAGGCTGTCACGACTTAGCGGTGGTTCCCACAAACACCGCGCTTTATCGCACAAAGGAAACTGGACCAACGGGCTGGGCCGAGGGGGTAGCCCACTGGTGGGGGCGAGACGACCGCCGACTAGCGGCGGTACTTAGCCAACAACCAGAAACGGCCTAACCCAAAAGGGGATCAGCGAATGAGTGACTTTCATCAAAATGGCGTTATCACCGATTTTCATAACCTAACTCGCCGCCCGGTAGAGGCACTGGAGCAGGAGCTGAGTCAGTTTGCTAAGCGTCGCCCGATGGGGTTGATACTGCCGTCGCTGTTTTCCGAGCTGGAAGGTCCGGCGCTTTCTGCCATCGTGGATGAGTTAGTGAAGGTGCCTTACCTCAACGAGATTGTAATTGGCCTGGACCGCGCCGACCGTGAGCAATTCTTGTACGCCCGGGAGTTTTTCTCTCGCTTGCCCCAGCATACGCGCATTCTATGGAACGACGGGCCACGCCTACGCGAGTTAGACGCCGAGCTGGAAAGCCACGATCTGGGAGCGTTAGAACCAGGCAAAGGGCGCAATGTGTGGTACTGCGCAGGTTACGTGCTGGCGTCTGGCCGCTCGTCGGTGGTGGGATTACACGACTGCGATATCCTGACCTACGACCGCAGCCTGTTGGCTCGGCTCATGTACCCCGTGGCTCATCCACGTTTTAACTACCGCTTCTGTAAGGGCTACTACCCGCGCATCGCGGAAGGAAGACTGAACGGCCGCGTTTCTCGGTTGATGGTGACGCCGCTGCTGCGGGCACTAAAAACGGTATGCGGGCCGCTACCCTATTTGGACTACTTAGATAGCTTCCGCTACCCGCTCTCTGGAGAGTTCGCAATGCGCAGCGATGTGCTGGAAGGCATCCGTATTCCTGCCGACTGGGGGCTGGAAATTGGCGTACTCTCTGAGCTGCAGCGCAACTACTCCCACCGCCAGCTATGTCAGGTCGATATTGCCGATGCCTACGATCACAAGCATCAGCCCGTTAGCGAAGATGACGCCAATGCGGGCCTTAACCGCATGAGCCTGGACATCGCTAAAGCGCTGTATCGCAAGCTGGCCACCCAAGGCGTGAGCTTTAGCAGTGAAGACTTCCGCACGCTAAAAGCCACGTACTATCGTTTAGCACTCGATTTGATCGAAGCCTACGACCACGACGCCACCATGAACGGCCTGAGTTTAGACCGTCACTGTGAAGAGCAGGCGGTGGAGTTATTTGCCAGCAACCTGCTGGAAGCGGGCAACCTGTTTTTGGATAACCCCCGCGAACGGCCATTTATTCCTAGCTGGAACCGCGTTCAGGCCGCTGTACCCGACATACTGGCGCGGATGCATGAGGCGGTAGAGTTGGATAACCAAGGGAAGGTGTAGCTGGGAAGTAAGGTGAGCAAGCCCCCGCCTAATTGGGCGGGGGCAATGCCTATTAAAAGTCGCTGAAGGAGGAGTGAGCCGCTGGCGCGGCAATAGCAGGCTGGTGCGCTTCTTTATTTAACTTAAAGTTAGTCACCAAGTGGCGAAGCTGGGTGCTCAGCTGTGCTAGCTGCTGGGTAGCATGGTTACTCTGCTGTACCAGCCCCGCGTTTTGCTGAGTCATTTGATCCATTTGAGTAACTGCCTGATTGACCTGCTCGATACCGCTGCTCTGCTCAATGGTAGCGGCGGAGATTTCTTGGACCAGAGCACTCAACTGTTGAATATCTTCAACGACGCCTGTAATCACCTTGCCGGTATTGCTCACTTGGCGGCTGCCTTCTACAACTTGGGCGTCCGCATTTTCAATCAGCCCCTTGATCTCTTGCGCGGCAGAAGCAGAACGGCTTGCCAGCTGGCGCACTTCGTTGGCGACGACGGCAAATCCACGGCCTTGCTCCCCAGCACGGGCAGCTTCCACCGAGGCATTTAGCGCCAGAATATTGGTCTGGAAAGCGATGGCATCAATGGTGTTCACGATGCTGCTCATTTGGGTAGCGCTTTCGTTGATAGTAGCCATCGTAGTAATCACCGATGCCATGGCATCGCTACCACGTTGGGCGCTCTCAGCAGTTTTAGTGGCTAGTGTGCGGGCGTGATCGGCATGCTCGGCATTCTGTTTTACTGTCGCCGTCAGTTGCTCCATGCTGGAGGCGGTTTCTGCCAAGGAGGCCGCCTGCTCTTCAGTTCGGGTGGAGAGCTCTTCGTTGACGCCGACGATCTGCTCCACACCGTGATTCACTTGGTCGGCACCGTGGTGTATGTCGCTAATGGTGTCGGCTAGGGTCTCGCGCATGCGGTTAATATCATAAAGCAAGCTTTGCTGATCGTTAGTTGAAAGGGACGCGACTTGGGTCAAATCCCCATCGGCGATATGGCGCACCACGGAGGCCGCATAGCGTGGGTCGCCACCTAATCGACGAGCAACATCACGAATAACCCAGCCCATCAATAGAGTCACCGGTATACCAATCACTAACAAAACAATCGCTGAGCGGATTAGCCCGGAGATAAAGGCAGCGTTGATGTCATCCACGTAAACTCCCGCCGCCAACGACCATCCCCATTCCGGTAGATGCGCGACATAGCTAACCTTCGGCACTTGGCCGTCACCGGTAATACGGCGTGAGAAGTAGTCCACATGACCGCCCCCAGCCTGAGCAACGTTAAGAAACTCAGCGTATAAGCGTGTACCGCTAGCGTCTTGATAGCTGCTCATATCTTCGCCTCGGGGGCGGTTGGGGTGAGACACAATGTCGAGATTATTATCAAAAGCAAAGACATATTCGCCGTCGCCAAAGCGTACGCTGGCAATATTATCAATGGCCCGCTGCTGTGCTTCCGCTTCTGTCAGTTCACCAAGCTCAGCACGTTTTTGTAAGGCCTCAAGCTGCCCATGAACGCTTTTTACAATGTGCTCAATACTGGCGCGACGCTCGTTTTCAAGCGTTTGGCGGTTTTCCCACGCCAACCAGCCTACTAATAGCAGCATCGCTATCCAAATGATGCCAAGTGTGCCCCAAAGCTTCTGCGTCGTTGTCAAACGTTTCATGATGTCCTTGTTAAAAAATTCCAATTAGTAATTAAACCCTGATCTCTATCGGCCAGAATTTTTTATACCTTAGGCTAATTAATAAAAAATGTCTGATCTATGATACTCTTTAGATTCCAAAATGATATAAACATATAATTTTTTTTGCGCTACACTCGCTGTATAGATCCACTGTTAGCAGTCTATCCTCAGGAGGCTCCAGAATGCAGCGCCCTATCGTTACCCACTTCTTTGATGAACCAACCAATACGTTCAGCTATGTGGTGCAAGACCCTGATAGCAGCGCGTGCGCCATTATCGACTCTGTTCTGGACTTTGATTACGCAGCAGGGCGCACTGATGTTCGTTCAGCTAATCAAATTATAGCGTTTGTCCGTGAAAAGCGGCTGAAAGTGGCTTGGATATTGGAAACCCATGTCCACGCTGACCACCTCTCCGCAGCGCCGTATCTGCATGATCAGTTAGGAGGCAAAACGGGCATTGGTGCTCATATCGTCGAGGTGCAGGAGATTTTTGGTAAAGCGTTTAATGCAGGCACCGAGTTTGCCCGAGATGGCAGCCAGTTTGATGCGTTATTCAATGAAGGCGATACCTTCACGATTGGCTCGTTAGAGGGGCGTGTACTGCATACGCCTGGACATACACCTGCCTGTTTGACCTATGTGATCGGTGATGCCGCCTTTGTGGGCGATACCCTGTTTATGCCGGATTACGGCACGGCGCGCTGCGATTTTCCTGGCGGTGATGCTCGCACGCTCTACCACTCTATTCAGAAAGTACTGTCTTTGCCCGAGCAAACGCGGCTATTTCTATGCCACGACTATAAAGCCCCAGGGCGCGAGTTATTTCAGCACGAAACTTCCGTTGCTGAGCAGCGCAAAACGAATGTGCATGTCCATGACGGCATTAGTGAGGAAGAGTTCGTCAAAATGCGTACCGAACGGGATGCCACGTTAGGCATGCCGCGCCTGATTATTCCTTCGGTACAGGTCAATATGCGGGCCGGCGAGCTGCCGCCCGCCGAAGATAACGGCCAAGTATACCTAAAAGTACCAATTAACTGGTTTTAAGCGGCGGTGGGTTTAGTGTTAATCGTGCTGACCTTGATGGGCACGATTGGTGTATGGGGGTGGATAGAGGTCGTGCCGTTGGCAACGAGCGTTGGGTAACATAAGGAGCTAGATGTGGATTGGATAGCGAGCCTGCACGGGCTAGTGGGCGGTGCACTGATCGGGCTTTCAGCGGTGTGGCTGATGGGCGCACTAGGCCGCATTGCCGGTATCAGCGGCATTATTGGCGGTTTAATTACTCAGCGTCCCAAGGGGGATAGTGCTTGGCGGGTGGCGTTTTTAGCGGGGCTAATTAGTGGCCCGCTGCTCGTCATGGCCGTTGGGGGTGGGCTGGGGAACGTGGCAGGCGTGCCCGGTGCGGTGATTGGTGAACCTGCAGGCGGTGTGCCGCTTATGTTGTTAGCAGGCCTGCTGGTGGGGATAGGCACGGGGCTTGGCAGTGGCTGCACCAGCGGCCATGGCGTATGTGGCTTGGCGCGGTTAGCGCCCCGGTCTATGGCGGCTACTGGAACCTTCCTGGTCGCGGCCATCGCGACGGTCTATGTGGTACGGCATGTCATCGGAGGTGGGGTATGAGCACACCGGCCGTCAAAACCGCAGCGGGATACCTCGCTGGCCTGCTGTTTGGTTTGGGGCTCGCGATTTCTGGGATGACTGACCCTGCGCGGGTACTCGGCTTTTTAGATATTGCCGGTGCCTGGGATCCCACGTTGATGTTTGTACTCGGGGCCGCCGTAGGCACCACCTTTGTGGGCTACCGCTTAGTATTCGCTCGCGGTACGCCGCTGTTTAGCGCCAAATTTCAACTGCCGACCAAGCAGGAGCTTGATGCCAAATTGCTAGGCGGCGCGGCGCTGTTTGGGGTGGGCTGGGGGCTTTCCGGTTACTGCCCTGGGCCTGCCATTGCCTCCATGGGTGGGCTAACGCTGCCGCTTCTTGCACTGCTGGCGGCGATGGTGCTGGGCTGGTTTATTGCCCAGCGTATCGCTCGCTAAGTGAGCAACTCCGTTCACGATGACGCCCTTACTTTCCCTGGTAAGGGCGCTTTTTTTGATCTGGTGCAAGGGTTTGGCCAAAGGGCTTAACGTTCGGTTAATGCACGTTTGTCATGCTGCTTCCATCACAAGGAAACCGCTATGCACGTCCTACTCATAGAAGATGATCCACTGGTGGCCTCGGGTATTCGTTCTGGGCTGATGATGTACCACTTCGTGGTGGAGCACGTTACCTCGGTGCAGGCTGCGCGTCAGGCGATGCAAAGTGTCGCCAGCGACGTGGTGATTCTTGATCGTGGACTACCCGATGGCGATGGCTTGGCGCTGCTGCAATCCTGGCGCGATGAGGGCGTGACGACACCTGTGCTCATGCTGACTGCCAGGGATGCCGTGCGCGACAGAGTGGGTGGGCTGCAAAGCGGGGCCGATGATTATCTAGTGAAGCCCTTTGATTTAGATGAGCTGGTGGCAAGACTACATGCGCTACTGCGGCGCGTAGCCGGGCGCAGCCAAGTGAGCTTCAGCTCGCGACGATTAGGGCACCTCTGCTGCGGCAGGCTAAGGGCGGCTTTCGCCGCCGTCGCCCAATAAATTGGCCTCCCACATCAGGCTCTTCACCCCTCAAGCAGTCAGGTGTGGGAAATGGGATGGACCCGTCCTTCTGTGCCAAGATGAAGAAGCACTTCATCTAACGTGCGCAGGGCACTGACGGCATCTTGAAAGAGGATCCATCCATGAACAACATTAGCATTGTGGGTATTGATCTTGCCAAGCA
>NZ_JBSXNH010000049.1:0-17943 GCF_056857535.1 Vreelandella sp. L-25 | reverse complement strand
AAACGGGCCGTCAGCACCGATCAGCACGGTGGGTTTTGGCAATAACGGGCTTGCGAAAGCCAACTTGCACGGGCGAATGATCAAAAAGTGCTCGCTGGCGGTGATAGGGAAAGTGTCGGCGCCGGCTTCACGGATTCAGGTATATGTCAACGCATGCGCTTGGGTAGTATGAGCAGCGCGCCTTTTACTCGCCTTCGCATTTACCACCTTTCACTCATGTTAGGAAACAACCTGTTATGACGGTGCCTTTACTTGCCCGCCCTCTTTCTTTTGTGCTGCTACTGGCCTTTTCACTCGTTGCTGGCACCGCGCTGGCCCAATCTGCCCCACGAGTCGAGCTGGCGAGCGTCAACCGGGAGCCGATTTATCAAGAGCTTAACCTGGTCGGCACGGTGAACTCCCTGGAGGATGCGCTGCTCTCCTCGTCGGTGGCCGGGCTGGTCGCGGGCATAAACAAACGCGGTCACCCATCGGTGGCCGCGTCTATTGCCTACTGACAGGATGTTTAGAAAGCGACGTTCAGGCCCAGCCACACCCGGCGGCCGTCATCCACATAGCCATACTCGTCGTAGGTGATGCGCTCATCAAACAGGTTGTAGATACCGGCGTTCACCGTGGCGCTGTCGTTGAGCTGATAGCCAATACCCGCATCCACGAAGGTGTAGGACGGCGCGACAATCGCGCTTTGTGACGGCCCGGTGGTGGGCTGGCTCTCCTCACCCCGGTAGCTCACTTTGGTCCACTGGCTAAGCCGTGCGTTCACATCCCAATCCAACGTGGCCGACACCTGGTGGCGGGGCAGCTGGGTCAGCGGCTCGCCAGCGTACTCGCCGCTTTTCTGTTCGGAATCGGTAAAGGTGTAGCTGGCGGTTAGCGCTAGCGTGTCGGTCAGCGGTGTGCCTAGGCTAGCCTCGACCCCTTGGGTCACTGCATCGTCGATATTGACCCGGTACGTGGGGTCACTGCCGAACTGGTTCGGGCCTGCATTGCAAATATCGGTCGGGCAGGCGATGCGAGTGATTTTGTCTTCGAAGTCGTTGTGGAACAGCGTGAGGCTGCCGTTCAGGCCTGCGTCGTTGCCGTACAGCAGGGCAATCTCTTTATTGAGCGAGGTTTCCGGCTCAAGGTCAGGGTTGCCATAAACATTACCGCCACGGCTGACTTGCCCCCAGTCCGGGGTAATTTCCCGCAGGTTAGGCGAGCGGTAGCCGGTGGACACGCCGCCTTTCAGGGTCCATTCAGGTGTCATGTTCCATACGCTGTAAAGGCGCGGGCTGAGGTGGCTGCCATAGTTGTCGTCATCGTCCAGGCGCAGCCCGCCGGTCAGTGCCCAGGCGTTTGTCAGCATCCACTCATCTTCCATAAACAGCGCCCACTGGCTGTTCTCAACCGCCGTACGGTCGGAGATTTGGTTGGTGGTGCCATCCTCCAGCGACTCCTCTTCCCAGCTCGCGCCGACGGTGAGCATGTGCATACCCAAGGGAATCACTGCGCTGGTTTTCGCGGTGGTGTTGGTAATCTCGATATCCCGCGATTGGTTTTCGCTGCGCTCACGCTGTACGAAGGTTTCGCTGGTGCCCCAGTCGAAGCGGCCGCTATGGGTCAGCGCTACATGGCTATTGGTGTATTCACCGATACTGTCGGTGCAGCCACCGCGGCAGCCTTCCGCAGGCGCCGAGCGCCCAACCAGCGAGCGGCGATCCTGCTCGGTGATCCCCGCTTCTGCAGTAAAGTCGTGGTTATCGCTGGCGGCCAGGCTTAGCCGTGCGGTCAGGCTTTGTAAGCTCTTCTCTTCGTAGCCGTTTTCAATATCGTCTTCGTCGCGTTCTGAGGTGCGGCCATACAGCTGCAGGCCTAAACGATCCGCCACCAGCGGCCCGCTTAGGTAGAAGTTGGCTTGGCGGCTGTCGCCGGAGGCGCTGTCTTCCTGCAGCACGGTATCGAGCTGGATGTTGCCGTGCCAGCTATCCGCCACTTTGCGGGTAATCACATTGATCACCCCGCCGATGGCATCGGAGCCGTACAAGGTCGACATCGGCCCGCGCACCACCTCGATACGCTCGATGGCTTGCAGCGGCGGCAGCCAATCCTGTTCGAAGCCTGCGCTGCCGTTGGGGCGTGATTCGCGGGAGTTTTGTGGGCGGCCATCCACCAGAATCAGCGTGTATTGGGAAGGCATACCGCGAATGGAAATATCGTTGCCGTTATCGCCACGCCCGCCACCAGTGACGACCACGCCCGGTACGTCGCGCAGCGCATCAGTGACGTTTTGGAAGTGTCCACGCTCCAGCTCTTCACGGGAGATCACGCTAATGGGGCTGGCGCGCTGCTGATTTGCTGCTCAAAGCCAGAGGCCGTCACCACGATATCGTTGAGCTGAGGCGTTTCTTGAGCCGCAACTGCCCCGCAGGCGAGAGATGAGATAGCGCTGGCCAGCAGCGTACGGCGCAAACGTAAAGACATAGCGGGTTCCTTTGAATTGAAAGAGCACTTATACTTAAATACGAATTATTAGCATTTGTATTTTTGCATACTCTTTGCACAAAGAGGCGGGACGGTGCGTTCAACCAACCGGAACAAAAATAGCAATTATTTTCATTCAAACAATTAAGTGGCACAATGGCGTGACCTCGTTCCCCCAGTGGCCCCGACTATGTACGATTTTGATGAACTCGCCGCTTTTGCCGATGTGATGACCACCGGCAGCCTGACGCGCAGCGCACAGAAGCTCGGGCTTGCTAAATCCACGTTGAGCCGCCGCATTAGTCAGCTAGAAGCCCGGCTGAACCAGCCGCTGCTGCGCCGACAAGCCAACCGTCTTATCCCCACCGAAGCCGGTCTGTTATTCCAAAGTTACTGCACTGAGCTTTTGGCCATGGCCGCCCATAGCCAGGAGGCGCTGGCGGAACTGCGCGAGGAGATCAGCGGTAAAGTGACGCTGGAGGTACACGGTGCGCTGGCCCGAGTCTGGATGGCGGGGGTGATGGATGCGTTTTTAACCCGCTACCCCAAGGTCGAGCTAACCCTGCACACCCGGGAAACGCCGCCTAGTAAAATGCACAGCAATAGCGTGCATATCTGGCTAGGCGCTACCCATGAGTGTGGCTTGAACCAAGAGCGCCTGGGGCACCTCACTCGTGGCTTATATGCCAGCCCCAACTATTTAGCCCGCGCGGGCACGCCGCACCACCCCAGCGAACTCGCTTCACATGCGTGGATTGACCTGTTGGATACCGCCTCCAGCGGCCTGCTGCTGCATCATGCCGAGCATTCTGACTACCTGTTTGATGCGCCCCGTTCACGGCTACGGGTGGATCTGACGGTGCTACACATTGATGCCATTGCCTATGGCCAGGGCATTGGCCTGCTGCCCCACTGGGTGGTCGAGAAACGCGAACGCCACCACCCTGGCGATCTGGTCAACTGCCTGCCCGGCTGGGAGCCCTCCCCCTTACCCGTGACGCTGCTGTATGCCTATGGGCATCACTCACGCCGGGTCAACGCGCTGCTGGACTTTCTGCGTGACCAGGTGCCTAACGAGTGGCAAACCCACGCAAACGCCGTTTACGCCCATTAGCAATTCGCCTTGCCAGTTAGCCGCCTAATTACCCACAATAGGCGGCCGATGATCGTCAAGGAACGTTAATGCTCGCTGAACTCTTCGCCGTCATGGCGCCAGTGCTGGCCGGTGCCGGGCTGGGTTTTTTATGGGTACGCTTAGGGCAACCCTACCCCGTCGATTTTATTACGCGTTTGGTATTCAACATTGGTACCCCTGCGTTGGTACTGGCGTCGCTCTCTGGTGCCAACATTGATGCCGGCACCTTTGGGCAGATGATGCTGGCCACCTCGCTGGTCATTATCAGCATGGGGGCAGCCAGCTTTGCCGTGGCCAAACTGCTGCGTCGAGATTGGCGGGTACTGATCGCGCCGATGATGTATCCCAACACGGGTAATATGGGGCTGCCTGTCGTGCTTTACGCTTTCGGCAGCGCAGGTTTTGCTTACGGTATTACGGTGATGGTGACGGTATCGCTGTTTCAGTTCACCTTAGGAGCCGTGCTCAGCAGTAGCGGAAGCCCGATTAAAACGCTGATTAAAACCCCCACGGTTTATGCCATCTTAATTTCCATGGCCCTGCTGTTGACCGACACGCCGCTCCCGCTATGGATGGCCAACACCGTTGACTTAATGTCTGGATTCACAGTACCGCTGATGCTCATCACCCTCGGTGTGTCGCTCGCTAGTATTCAGGTGAAAAGCTTACGCTCAGGGGTTGGCTTTAGCTTGATCCGTATCCCTCTGGCCGCCGCTGCCGCTTGGTTTATTTCTGGTTGGCTTGGCTTACCGCCGCTGGCGCAGAGCATTTTGGTGGTGCAAATGTGCATGCCCGTGGCGGTATTCAACTATCTGTTTGCCCAGCGCGCCCGGCGCGAACCCGCTTATGTGGCCAGTTTAGTCTTCTGCTCAACGCTCATGGCGCTGATCTATTTACCGGTACTCTTGGCACTGTTGATGTAGCCCGGGGGAACCCCGCCCGCTTACGGCAGTCACTGCTAGACTTAGACTCTGATCCAGCGCTAACAGAGGACACTCGATGCCAACTCGATACGCTATGCCCAATCGATATGTCGGCCCCCTGATGACTCCACGCCGTTCACTGCGTTTACAGGCTAAACGCTGGATAGCGCCTTCCCTGGCAGGACTGCTACTTGCCAGCACTGCCCAGGCAGAGGTGGTTCATGATGCCCTGGAAACCGACCACTTCGCTATTACCATTGAGCGCGTGGCCAATGGCTTTGCGAACCCCTGGGCGGTGGCGTTTCTTCCCGATGGTCGCTACTTGGTGAGCGAGCGCAGCGGTGAGTTAAATCTCGTTGACTCTGACGGGCAAACGCAAGTGCTTGAAGGCATGCCCCGCGTCAGCCAAAACGGCCAGGGAGGCCTGCTCGATGTGGCCCTGCACCCTGAGTTTGGCGATGGCGAGCACGATTGGATCTACTTCACCTGGAGCAAGCCTGAGGGCGATAACAGCCGTTCAGCGCTCTCCCGCGTTAAGTGGAAAGGGGATTCGTTAGGCGACGTTGAGCACCTTTTCGTGCAGGATCGCGCCTCCTCTCCCGGCCGACACTACGGCTCCCGTTTGGCATGGCTCAAAGATGGCACGCTGCTGATGAGCATCGGAGACCGCGGCGTAGACCCTTCTCGCGCTCAGGCCAGCGATGACCACGCAGGCTCTACCCTTCGGCTCACCGAGACCGGAGAGGCCCCTGGCGATAATCCCTTTGTGGATGACGACGATACGCTGGATGAAATTTACACCATGGGCAATCGCAATATTCAGGGCATAACCGTTCTCAGCAATGGTGAACCTTGGGCCACCGAGCACGGCCCACGCACGGGTGATGAGCTGAATCAGATTGTGCCTGGCAATAACTACGGCTGGCCGGAGGTGAGTTTAGGCAATGACTATAGTACCAACGAGCCGATAGGCGTTGAATCTAAGCCTGGCATGGTTGACCCGGTATATCGCTTTGATGGGCGCTTTGCCCCCTCAGGTCTTGCCGAGGTGACTAGCGATGCCTTTGAGCCCTGGCAAGGAAGCCTGCTGGCGGGTGGTCTGGGCAGCCAAAAGCTGCTGCGCCTTACCCTTGAAGAGGGCCAAGTGGCCGGTGAAGAGCTGATTTTAGAAGGTGAGATCGGCCGTATTCGCGATGTGCGCCAAGGGCCAGATGAAGCGATTTATTTGCTAACCGACGGCGGCCAAGGCAGCCTTTACCGACTAACGCCCAGCGAGCGCTAACGTTAAGCCACCATCAGGAAGCACGATGCGATTACGTAACCTCATCATCTTAACGGTCATCGTGCCGCTTTTCGTTATCCTGGTGGTCTTTAGCCTGGTGGCGATTAAATCGCTGGAAGATAACGTTCGCTCCAAGCTGCAAACCGAGGTGGAGATTATCACCCGCGCGCTCAGCACCTCGCTGAGCTACGCGGTGGCTCGAGACAGCGCCACGCCGCTAGAAGAGGCGCTGCAGTCGGCGTTTTCGTTTCACCGCATCTACGGGGCCTACGTATTCGATACCCAAGGCCGTGAGGTATACGGCCTTGGGCTAGGTAAAGATCTGTTCACACCGGAAGAGATTCAGCAGGTCATCGAGCGCGACGACCTGCACAGCAGCTACCGACAACAGGAAGGTTGGACCTACTACTCTGCTCTCACGCCGCTACGTACCCAAGACGGCACTGTGCAAGGGGTGCTGCAGGTGAACCGACTCAATACCGGCATTGAGAATTACACCGGGTTTATCAGCATTGTGGCCGTGCTGGTCTTCGTGATTGGCGCGGCGGGCATCGTGTTCAGCATTTGGTGGGGGTTTCGCCACTACATCGAGCGGCCGCTCAACCGTCTGTTGCGCGTCATGCTGCTAGTGGAAGATGGCGACCGCAGCCAACGGGCCACAGTAGACGGTCCGACGGAGTATCGCCGTTTAGCGTCGGGCTTGAACGGCATGCTGGACGCTATGGCCGAAAAAGATCGTGATATCGATGCTCGCCAGCGGCGAGAAATCGAGCTGGAAAAACGCCTGCGCAAATCGAAAAAGCTGGCAGAGCTTGGCGTGTTGGCCGCCGGGGTGGCCCACGAAATTGGCGCACCACTGACAGTCATCAACGGCCAGGCCCAGCGGTTGGCCCGCAGGGATACGATTGGCGACGACGAGCGTGCTAGGCTTGGCCGGATTCGCGGCGAGGTAGAGCGAATCGTCGAAATTGTCCGCCAACTGATGGAATTAGGCCGACAACATAACGTGGAGAAAGGACACCAAGCCCTTAACCAGCTTATCATTAGTGCCAGCGAGCTAGTCGAGGAGGAGCTGGAACCACGAAATATCTATCTGGATATTGATCTTCCGTCCCCTCCCCCCCATTTATTAGTTAACGGTCAACAAATTGTGCAGGTGCTGACCAACTTATTACGCAACGCCGCCCAAGCCCCGGACGTTAGCCATATTCGTGTTCGCGCCCAGTCGCACAGCGACGAGCTTACGGTATGGGTCGAAGATAACGGGTCAGGCATACCGACTTCGCATCATCATCAAGTGTTCGACCCCTTTTTCACCACCAAGCCGGTGGGCCAGGGCAGCGGCTTAGGACTATCGATGGTGCACCGCATTATTAACGACCACGGTGGGACGATTGGCGTATTTGACAGCGCGCTTGGCGGTGCTGGCTTTGAAATTACGCTTCCCCTTAGTGAAACCGCATCCGCTTGAGGACGACGTTTGTGACCCATCAGGAACACCTTTTACCGTTATTGGTGGTGGAAGATGACGCCGCTATCCGTGAGTTATTAGAGGAAGAGCTCAACGACGCGGGCTATGACACACTGGGTGTCCCCAGCGCTGAAGAGGCCATTGCCCTGCTTAGCCACACGCCAGTGGCCATGATGATTACCGATGTACGGCTACCCGGCATGACGGGCATTCAACTGCTGCAGCAGCTACGCCAGAGTGGCAGCGAGCTAGGCATTATTGTCATTACCGCGTTTGGCACGATTGACCAGGCGGTAGAAGCCTTAAAGCTTGGCGCAGATGATTTTTTAACTAAGCCACTTGATTTAGATGCTATCCGCGAAGCCGTATTTCGCGTACTGGAGCGACAGCGTTTGTCCCTTCCCCACGATGCGGAACTCAGTCACTTCCACGGTATTGTGGGTAAAAGCCAAGCCATGCAGTCACTGTTCCACGATGCGTCTCGATTAGCCAAAAGCGATGCACCTATTTTGATCCTGGGTGAAAGCGGCACGGGTAAAGAGCTGCTGGCCCGAGCGATTCATCAAGAAAGTAGCCGCCACGAAGCACCTTTCGTTCCCGTTAACTGCGCCAGCATTCCCGCCGACTTGATGGAGAGCGAGTTTTTTGGTCATGTGAAAGGTGCCTTTACCGGTGCTAACGAGGCCAGAAAAGGACTGTTTCATAGCGCCCAGGGCGGCAGCCTGTTTCTCGATGAGATTGGCGAAATGCCGATCAATCTGCAGGCCAAGCTACTACGCGCCCTGCAAGAGAAAACCGTTCGCCCCGTGGGCGGCGAGCGTGAGGAACCAGTAGATGTGCGCATCATTGCCGCTACGCACCGCCACTTGGAAAAAGAGATTGAGCAGGAGAACTTTCGCAGTGACTTGTTCTACCGCTTAGAGACATTCTCACTGCGCATTCCACCGCTACGCGAGCGCGGCACGGATATCGAACACTTGGTGTTCGCACTGATTGATAAGCACGCAGAAGCCCAAGGCAAACAGATCGAACAGATCGAGCCAGAGGCGCTCAATAGCCTGCTGAACTACACCTACCCTGGTAATGTGCGTGAGCTGGAAAATGCAGTTATGCGCGCGGTAACGCTCAGCGAAGCGGGCGTACTGCAGCATCAGGATTTACCTGAGCGCCTGCGCGAACAGTCTAGCCAGCAAAAAAGCAGTGCCGACAGTACCCCAACGCTAAGCGGCGAGGTGCTACCCGGCACGCAAATTCCGGCACCCGCGCCTGCCCGTTGGCCAAGTTTGGAAGAGGTGGAAAAGCGCTATATTCGCAAAGTGTTGGAAGCGACAGGGGGAAATAAACGGCGGACGGCCGAAGTATTAGGCATCGCCCGCCGCACTCTTTATCGGCGTTTGGAAGATAGCGAGGAGTAAGTCCAAGCCGGTCGCACTCGCCGACCGGCTTTTTCATGCTTACTCCGGGTCACTCACGCCATCGCCGGTCGACTCACGTGTCGCTTGCCCATCATTCGCCATGGGGCCGGTATCCATGGGCTCTTGAGGTTCGTCGGTCGGTACTTTCGAATCGGTGGTCGGTGCTTCGGAATCACCGCAGCCTGTCAGCACGCCCGCCATGAGCAGTGCGCTCAACAGTAGCGCCTGCCCCCTAACCTTATCAGCTGACTGGTTTGCAACCGCCCAAACTCACCGTCATACGCTTTAAACAAGCAAAAAAAGCCCCCGCGGGCGCGGGGGCGAAAGGATGATAAACCGTGTGGAGCAGCCGCAGGGAACAGACAGCTGGGTTGGCTTACCATCGTAGGGAGCGTTGACGGCTATTGGCCGTTAGTCATGTCGTCTTCATCATCGGTAGTGTTAACGTCGTCGGTAGTGGTCTCGCTAGCACCGGGCATGGGATCGGTGCCTTCACCGAAACCAGGATTCTCTTCAGGATCGTTGACAGCGCCCGCTTGGGTATTCTCACTCGGCATTGGCTCTTGCGTCGCCGCGGGATCTTCGCCCAAGCCCGGGTCTTCATTCATCGGCTCGTCTGCCATGGTAGGCTCGTTCCCGGTAGCCGGAGCCGTCGTGGTCGTCGCATCCTGCTCCATGGTGTCAGGTTGCTGCGCCGGGGGCATTTCATCTTCGCCGTTGCCACACCCCGCCAGGGCCAAGGTGCTGACGGTTGCAGCTAACATGCACAGTGTCAGCACACGTGGACGCTTGCGCGATTGGCTCACTTGTTTATCCATAAAGATTGCCTCCTTTTTCGACTAACGTGCTTGCGTCACTTGCCAAGCTTTTCTAAAAAGGCACATTCACACTTCATGCCAACATTGAAAAAAATACATTTATATTTAAAAAAACAATAGCTTATTAAAAAATCGTAGCCACCGTTCGCTGTCACGACAGGGTCATGGGCGTGGGTTCAAAATGGCACATGTGGCGTAATATGGCCTGGCTGGCGGGCGCGTTGTGACACATCCCACCCATTTATGTATAATAATTTTTAATAATTTATTAAACATAACCTCATCTTCTACTTATGAACCGTTTTGTGTCGCTGCTTGCAGGGAGCACGTAAAGGCCGCAGGTAAGCGCATTGAGTAACGACACAAGGCTGCTCATTCAATCAAAAGGCACCGCTGATGGACGAGACACGCCCTGTCAAAATTCAGGTACGCGGCTTGAGCAAGGTATTTGGCAAGCAGCCCAAAAAAGCCCTTGAGCTACGCGACCAAGGCCTTAAGCGCCCCGAAATTCTTGAGAAAACGGGCCAAACCTTAGGCTTATCCGATATCTCCTTCGATGTCTACGAAGGTGAATTGCTGGTGATTATGGGCCTATCCGGCTCAGGTAAATCCACGCTGATACGCTGCCTTAACCGTCTAATCGACACCACCGAAGGCGAGATCGTTATTGATGGCGAAAATATCCCGACATTGGGAGAGAAAGCGCTATTAGAGTGTCGCCGCCGCCACTTCTCGATGGTTTTCCAAAACTTCGCCCTGTTCCCCCATCGCACGGTTCAACAGAACGCCGAGTTCGGCCTGGAAATTCGCGGCGTCGAAAAATCGGAGCGCCAGTCGATTGCTCATAACGCGCTGAAGCAGGTGGGCTTAGAAGGCTGGGAAGACGCCTACCCCAATCAACTATCAGGTGGTATGCAGCAACGCGTTGGGCTTGCTCGCGCCCTGGCGAACGATGCCAGCGTGCTCTTAATGGACGAGGCGTTCTCGGCCCTCGACCCGCTGATCCGTAAGGATATGCAGCAAGAGCTACTGCAGCTGCAAAGCAAAATGCAGAAGACCACTGTCTTCATCACCCACGACCTCGATGAAGCGCTCAATATCGGCGACCGCATCGTGCTGCTGAAAGATGGTGAAGTCGTACAAATTGGCACGCCAGAAGAGATTCTGACCAAGCCCGCCGATGACTACGTCCGCCGCTTTATTGAAGGGGTGGACCGCTCGCGCATTCTGACCGCCGAGAGCGCCATGCGCCCGGTACGCACCACCGCACGCGACAGCGATGGCCCACGTACAGCGCTGCATCGGATGCGCGATCACAGCATTGACTCCATCTACGTCACTGACCGTGACCGTCAGTTGTTAGGCCTGCTGGAAGCGGACGCTGCCAGCCGCGCCATTGAGGCAAAAGCCGAGACCATTACCGACCATCTGACTCAAGATTTCCGCAAAGTGCCGCCAGACGAGCCGCTGCAAAACCTCTTCGCCATGTTTAGCGAAAAGAGTTACCCGATTGCCGTGGTGGATGAGCAGCAGCGCCTGCTGGGCGTTGTAGTGAAAGGCGCAGTCCTGGATGAACTGGCACGAGCAGGAGAACAGTAATGGAGATAACACGCATTCCTTTAGGTAGCTGGATCGAAAGCGGCCTGACGTGGCTGACAAGTGAATATTCGGTGGTTACCCGCGGCATTTCCCGCGTGACACAGACAGGGATCAACAGCCTCAACGATGGCCTAATGTGGCTACCCGAGTGGGCGCTACTGGCGATTATTGCACTGCTGTGCTGGAAACTCGCCAGCACTCGCCTGGCTATTGGTGCGGTTGCCGGGCTGGCTTTGATCTGGAACCTAGGGCTTTGGAACCCCATGATCGAGACGCTGACGCTGGTGGTGATTGCCACACTGGTGGCGGTGGTCATCGCGCTGCCCGTAGGCATCGCCGCAGCGCTTTCCGAGCGACTCTACCGGCTGATCATGCCCGTGCTGGACTTCATGCAGACCATGCCCGCGTTCGTGTACCTGATCCCTGCCATCCCGTTTTTCGGCATTGGCTCGGTGTCGGCGATTTTTGCCACGGTCATCTTCTCCATGCCGCCCGCCATTCGCTTTACCACACTGGGCATCCGCCAAGTGCCGACCGAACTCATCGAAGCTGCCGACGCCTACGGTGCCACGCGAGGCCAAAAACTGTTCAAAGTGCAGTTGCCGCTGTCGCTGCCCACGGTGATGGCGGGCATCAACCAAACCATCATGC
The DNA here is from genome assembly GCF_056857535.1 of Vreelandella sp. L-25. Taxonomy (NCBI): domain Bacteria; kingdom Pseudomonadati; phylum Pseudomonadota; class Gammaproteobacteria; order Oceanospirillales; family Halomonadaceae; genus Vreelandella; species Vreelandella sp. L-25. The sequence goes on along the minus strand of NZ_JBSXNH010000049.1, from coordinate 6,186 downwards.
TGGCACTCTCGATGGTGGTCATTGCCGCCATGATCGGTGCAGACGGCCTGGGCAGCGAAGTGTGGCGTGCCATTCAGCGCTTACGCCCTGGCGATGGCTTCGAAGCCGGGATTGCCGTGGTCATTCTAGCCATGCTGCTGGATCGTCTGACGCAGTCGCTGCGCAAATCGCGCCGCTCATAGCCGCTCTCGGCGCTGCGTTGACCATGGCATTTGATCCCTCCGTGATGATTGACCATGCTGAAAGCGCCAAAAGGTAATTTACGTTAAACCACAACACACTATTTATACTGCAGTGGCGCTCGCCACTGCCCATCAACAGGGAGCAAGTGAATGAAAACTCGTACGTTGAATCACCGCATCCGTCTCGCCTCATTAGCCCTCGTCGCTGGCACAGGTCTCGCTGCCGGTAGCATGGCCCACGCCCAAGATCAAGGCACGGTCAACTTGGCCTATGTCGAGTGGTCCTCTGAAGTCGCTTCCACTAACGTCATTGCTGCGGTTCTCGAGCAGGCAGGGTTCGAGGTGGAACTGACCTCGCTGTCCGCAGCGGCCATGTTCCAAGCCCTCTCCACGGGTGATGCCGATGCCATCGTCGCCGCTTGGCTGCCCACCACTCACGCAGACTACATGGAGCGTGTCGGTGACAATACCGAAGACTTAGGCCCCAATCTGGATGGCACCAAGCTCGGCTTGGTCGTACCTGAGTACACCGACGTGGACTCCATCGCCGATCTGAACGACAACGCCGACAGCTTCAACGGCGAGATCATCGGTATTGACCCCGGTGCCGGCCTGATGGCACTCACCGAAGAGGTCGTGGATACCTATGACCTCGGGCTGAACCTGCGCAGCGGCAGCGGTGCTACCATGACGGCTGCTTTGGCCAGTGCCATCCAAAACGAAGAGGATGTGGTCGTCACTGGCTGGACGCCGCATTGGATGTTTGCTCGGTTCGATCTGAAGTACCTCGAAGACCCAGAAAACGTCTACGGCGGTGCCGAGCAGATCCATACCGTCGTACGTAGCGGTCTGGAAGAAGACATGCCAGAAGCCTACGCCATTCTGGATGCCTTCGAGTGGACGCCCGAGCAGATGGGCGAGGTGATGCTGATGAACCAAGAAGATGGCAGCGACCCCTACGAAAATGCCAAGCAGTGGGTAGAAGAGAACCAAGACGTGGTCGAGCAGTGGCTCAACGGCTAGTCATACTCTGCCCCGAGCGTTAAATGACAGAGGGCTTCGGCCCTCTGTCGTCGTTGTAAATGTGTCGTTGTAAATGTGACGCTTTTTCGTGCTAATGTGCCCGCGCGTTGAACAAAGATTAAGCAACGTTTGCTACTGTTACTGATGTAATACACGCCTGCTAACGCATTGGTGATTGGCCAGAAGGTAACTGCTGGCCCATCCAGGTGCGTTTGGCGGTTTCTGTCCGACATGGAGAGGCTCCCGTGGATAATCCTGACTCTAAGCATCCCGCTGATGAGCCGGTATCAGAAGGCATCCCCGCCCCTGATGGTCCGGCTAACCTGATCGATACCGATTATGTGATCGGCCAAGACAACATTACGACGAGTGCAATGGGCTTCAACCTTGACCTACACGGCAAGGTATTCACCATTTCGTCACTCGTGGTACTGCTGTTCGTCATACTCACCTTGGCACTGCAAGATACGATTTCGCCGATCTACGACGCCGTTTTTGGCTTCCTGACCGGCAATCTGGCTTGGTTCTTCATTTTGGCCGCCAATATCTTCGTCCTGCTTTGCCTGGGCCTGATCGTATCGCCGTTGGGCAAGATTCGCATCGGCGGAGCGGACGCCAAGCCTGATTTCACTTATACCGGCTGGTTTTCCATGCTGTTTGCGGCGGGTATGGGCATCGGGCTGATGTTCTTCGGGGTCAACGAACCGCTGACCCATTTTGGCACCTCCCTGGACGGCGGAGACTGGGCACCGCTGGCTGGCGCTGAGGGCGATACGGCAGGCGCAGCGGCGCTGGGCATGGCGGCAACGATCTTCCACTGGGGTCTGCATCCGTGGGCGATTTATGCCGTGGTGGCTCTGTCATTGGCGCTATTCTCGTTCAACAAAGGCTTGCCGCTCTCCATGCGCTCGGTGTTCTACCCGCTACTGGGTGAACGCGTTTGGGGTTGGCCGGGCCACTTGATCGACATTCTGGCGGTGTTTGCCACACTGTTTGGTCTGGCCACGTCACTGGGGCTGGGCGCTACCCAGGCCGCTGCTGGCTTGACCTATCTGTTTGGCGCGCCGGAAAGTGATATCACGATGATTCTACTCATCATCGGTATCACGATAATAGCGACTGGCTCGATCGTTGCTGGTGTCGACAAGGGCGTACAGCTGCTGTCGAAAATCAACATCGCCATGGCTGCCGCGCTGCTGTTCTTCGTCATCGCGGTAGGCCCCACCCTGCTGATTGCCACGGGCTTTTTCGAAAACCTGATCAACTACGTGGTGCATCTACCGGCCCTCTCCAACCCCTTTGGCCGTGAAGATGCCAACTTCAGCCAAGGCTGGACTGCCTTCTACTGGGCCTGGTGGATCTCCTGGTCACCCTACGTCGGCATGTTCATCGCGCGGGTTTCCCGTGGCCGTACCGTTCGTGAATTCCTGATCTCGGTGCTGCTGGTGCCTTCGGTCGTCTCGGTGCTGTGGATGACCACGTTCGGTGGCACTGCCATCGACCAGTACGTGAGCCAGGGTATCGAAGCCGTGCGTGACGCCGGTGTGGACCTGCAGCTGTTCATGATGCTGGAGCAGTTGCCGCTGTCGCAGATCACCTCGTTCATTGCGATTCTGCTGGTCATCATCTTCTTCGTGACCTCGTCTGACTCGGGCTCGCTGGTCATCGACTCCATCACGGCCGGTGGCAAGGTGGATGCTCCCAAGCCGCAGCGCGTGTTCTGGGCGATCATCGAAGGGGCGATTGCCATTGCACTGCTGCTGGGGGGCGGTTTGACCGCGCTGCAAACCATGGCCGTGTCGACCGGGTTCCCGTTCACCATCATTCTACTGGTGGCCTGCTACGCCATCATCAAAGGCTTGATGAGCGAACCCAAAGCAGTGTAAGTAACAGCTTCAACTCGGCAAGACGTCAACGGGCAGCCCAAGGGCTGCCCGTTTTATTATGCAAAGAAGGTGCGAGCGCTAACACCACAGCGCTTTTAAAGGCGTCTCAGGGCTATAGCGATTGGCGATTTGCGCCTGCAAAAGCTCGGCAGTGGCAAGAGCATCAATGAGCGCATGGTGGCCTTGGTAAACGGGTAAGCCGTAGCGCTCGCGGCTGGCGTTGAGGCGAATCGATACCGGCGGACGCCCCAGCCAGCGGCGAAAGCGCGCCCACAGTGTTTGTCGATGCCACCGCGCTTCCAACGACATGGTATCGATCATGGGAAACAACACCCCCTCACCACGGCGCGCCTTCACCGCCGCATCGAGAAAAGGTCGCTCGATATTACGAAAGTGAACCACCACGACCCGCCCGGCCAACACCGCCAACAGCTCGTCTAGCACGCTATCCAAGTCTGGCGCATCGGCAATCTCCGAGTGCGTGATGTGGTGATACGCTATCGATTCCTCATCTAACGGACGGGGCGGTTTCACTACCCAGTAACGGCGCTGAGCCATGGATATACGCCCTAACGTAAACGGCACGACGCCAATGCTGACGATCGCATGGCGTCGCTCATCGAGTCCGGTGGTTTCCATATCCAGCGCCACCATGGGCACTTCTGACAAGGGCGTATCAGGATCAGGCATGGGCGTGTTGAAAAAGCGCTTCAACATCTCATCTTGAGCTCGCTCAGCGCGGGCTTCCATATAACTCGCCCAGTCGGCCTGAGTAACTTTTTGGCGCGGTCGTATGCCGTGCATATCAGCGCCCCTGCCGTTGGGTGGGAACGGGATAGCGGAACTTCAAAAACTTCTGGGCATTGCTCAGCACCTGAAAAGCGTCTTTCAGGGTATGGCGTTCGCTATCTTCCACGTTTTCGGGCTCGATGTTGTTATCCGGCTCACGCTCCTCCTGCAGGTCGATCATTTGATGGCGTATCCGCGACATGCACAAAAACTCGAACGCATAGTTCAGCTTGTCGCTGACACCGGTCGCCAGCAACTGGGTTTTGCTGATGTCGTCCAAGCGCTGGAAGGAGTTTTGCGCTTTGGAACCGCAGGCCAATGCATGCACGCGAATCAAATCCACCATCGGTGCCGTTCCGCGCCGCTTTAGGTTGATGGAGTTATTGTGCTTGCCATCTTTTTCCATCACAAACGTGCGGAAAAAGCCTAATGGCGGCGTGCGGTTGAGCGCATTACGTGCCATAGCGGCTAAGAACAACGGCGACTTGGGAGCCGTTTGGGCAATCAAATCCTGGAGCGTTTCGACGAACAGGTCTTCCCCATAGATGCTATCCAGATCAAAAAAGATCGAGCTGTGCAGCAGTTTCTCGGGCGTTGGGTTCGCCATCCAGTCATGGAAGTAGCGTTTCCATACCGACAGCGGCTGACGCCACTGGCGGTTGGTGGCCATGACATCGCCTTTGCAATAGGTGTAGCCACAGGCGGCCAATCCATCGCTGACAAAGGCTGCCAGCGCCTGGAAATACGCGTCGTGCTCGTCCGGGACGAAATCATCGGACAAGATCAGCGCATTGTCCTGGTCCGTCACGATGCTCTGCTCGTTACGCGCCATGGACCCATTGACCATGAAGCAGTAAGGCACCGGGGGTGGCCCCAGCGACTCTTCGGCCAACTCCAGCAAACGGCGGGTAAAACTGCGCCCGATGGTCGATAGCGCGCTGCCCACCATCTGTGAATTGGCCCCCTCCTGCACCATCCGTGCAAAGGCAGCGCGAACATCGGGCAACAGCTTGGCCAACCCTTGGGCGCTGGACTGGTTGAAAATATTGCTGACCAGATAAAGCCCGCTCTGGGTCTCGTAGCGAATGATATCGGAAAGATGCACGACCCCCACCGGGCGCTGGCGGTAAAGCACCGGCAGGTGATGCACGTTGCTACGCAGCATGGTCAGCATCGCTTCATACACGGATGCATCGGACTGGACGGTAATCAGCCGCTCGGAGATGACCTCTCCCACAGGGGTGCTGGGCGATAGCCCCTCGGCCACGACCCGCGTGCGGAAATCGCTATCGGTGAGAATGCCGCACATCTGCCAGGTTTTGCCTTCGCTATCCTGGAAGCTGTAGCGGGGGTTATCGCTACCTTCATTAATCACCAGCACCGCAGAGGCCTGGGCATCGCTGATCTGCTGTGCCGCCTGCTGAACGCTGGTAGTGGACTCCACCATCACCGGATAGCGTGTCACCAGCTTGCGTATGCGCGTGACCATCATGTCGTTGGACTTTTTCTGCTGCTCGGCGGCGGTCTCCAACCGAGGCCGCTCCAACTCCACGAAGTCGGCAAACTCATCGTCTTCCTCACAGAGCCGCTGGAAAACGTCGTTGGGTATGAAATAGATCAACGTATCTTCGATGGCCTTGGCAGGAAAGCGCACCTTGTGGTTACGCAGCAGGCTGAAATGACCGAAGATGTCTCCTTCTGACAGGCGATTGTAGAGTTCGCCCTGCCGCCGATACACTTCTACTGCCCCACTGCGGATATAGCACAGCTCATCGAGGGTGGCGTCCAGCTCGAGAATGTCGCTACCCGTCTTGAAGTAACTCACCTCCACCCGGGCGGCAATGGCGTCCAGTAGCTCGTCGGACAGCCCATCGAATGGCGGGAACTGTCCCATGTGCTGGCGGATTTCCAGAAGTTCCACGTCCATACGCTCTCCTACAGAGGCTCAAAGGGTTAATGATCAGCCATTTAGTGTGGCGTGTGCGTCGGTAGAGGACAACCTTTCAGCCTGTGTGAACCACGATCGAGTAGGAGGGGGAGTCGCCTCCCCCGTCCTCTCACACCACCGGGCAAACGGATCCGTACCACGGCGGTTCCTGTCCCCCATTATCGGGCTGAGCTTCGTTCCGCTGAATTCGCTCGCCTGTGTGCTCTGAGCGCTTCGACAGTCTTTGGGCTTCCGGCCCGCCATACAGTTATCGAGAGCCCTCCGGGGAGGCTTCTGCTCGTACACATCAGAGAGTGGTCAACTATCCACTCGTGACAGGTTCAGCCCTTCAGCTCTTGGTTAGAGAGCCTAATATGGC